>JBJKRD010000019.1:0-15011 GCA_046704925.1 Opitutaceae bacterium
GAACAGCACTGCGCCGTTGTCCCGGCCCTTCTGGCCGACGCCCCAGGTTTGCGCCACCCGGGTCGCGTAATCGGCGACCGAAGAGTCGGACTGCATCTCGGGATAGATGGCCACCAGGATCTGGTTCGAGGTCGCGCGTTCAAATTGCTCCAGGCGCTGGTTGAATTGGGCCGCCACCGCCGCCGGCACGACGCCGGCATAGTCGTTGAAGTAGGCGGTGGGCCGCGGGGGGATCACCTCCTTGGCGCGGAGGACGCCGCCCGCCAGCAGGGCGGCTGCGATGATGAGCCCGCCGCGTTGCAGAATGCCCAGCCGGGGTTTCACGGATGCGCGGGCGCGGGTTGGGCGCCGAAGTCGAACTTGACCGGCGGCGGCTTCTCCGCCCCCGCGGTGGCGGAGAAATAGGCTTTGGCCTTGAAGCCAAACGCGGAGGCAAAGAGCACCCCGGGGAAACGCTGGATGGCGGCGTTGTAGTCGCGCGCGGCATCGTTGAAGCGGCCGCGTTCGACCGCGATGCGGTTCTCCGTGCCCTCCAGTTGCGCCTGCAGCATCTGGAAATTCTGCGTCGCCTTGAGATCGGGGTAGCGCTCGGACACGACGAGCAGCCGCGAGAGCGCCGTGGTGAGCTGGCCCTGCGCCTGCTCGAACTTGGCGAGCTGGGCGGCATCGGTCGGCGCCGAGGTCGCGCTGAGCTGCACCCGGCCGACCGAGGCACGGGCGTCGGTCACCGCCGTCAGCGTCGATTTCTCGAAGTTGGCGGCGCCCGAAACGGTTTGGACGAGGTTGGGGATGAGGTCGGCCCGGCGCTGGTAGACGTTCTGCACCTGCGCCCATTGGGCATCGACCGCCTGGGAGCGGTTGACGAGGCCGTTATAGATGCTCACGGCCGAGATGATCAGGATCACCACGAGGAGCGCGAGGGCCCCGAAGATGGCAAGGATGACTTTACCCATAGATGGAATCTTAACTAGCCCGAGATGAACGGGAACACAAGCGGCCGGGCACTACAGCGCCAGGAAACGTTTGTAGGTGATGCGTCCCTCCACGGGCGCCGACTCCCGGCCCGCCGCGACCGGCCGGGCGCCATCACCATCCCGTGCTGCGGCGGAGGCGGAGTTGCTGATGCAGGTCTTCCGGCACCTCGGTGAGAAAACGGCTCGGAGCCAGGAGGGCGGACGGGCCGCCGCGGGCGCTCACCATGGGGAAACAGAGGTAGAGCTCGTCCTTGGCCCGCGTCACGCCGACGTAGAACAGGCGGCGCTCCTCGTCGAGATCGTCATTCTCGATGGCCCGGCGCAGGGGGAAGAGTCCCTCGGCCAGGCCGATGATGAACACGACCCCGAATTCGAGGCCCTTCGCCTGGTGCACGGTGGTCAGGCGCAACGCGTCGGCGTCCGGATCGACCTGCCGGTCGCTGGTCTCCGAGTTGAGCAGGGCGATCTGGGCGAGCAGGTCCTGCATCTCGTCAAACCGCGCCGCAAAGCCGATGAGCGACCGCAGGTCGTCCATCCGCGCGGTGTAGTTGGCGTAGGCGCCCTTCAGGTAGTCGCCGTACCAGCCGTCGATCGCGAGCTCGACGGCGCGCGTCGGCCGGTCGTGCTCCATGGCCTCGGCGAGCTGCCGCAGCGTCGCGGTCAGGGCCGGCCAGTCGTCGCGGGCGTCCTTGGGCACCTTGGCCCGGACCTCGTCCGCGGCGAGGGCGTCGACGAGGTTGCGCTGATGGGCGCGGGCATGGTCGAGGGCGGCGGCGTGGAGCTTCTGGGCGTTCTTGGCGCCGATCTTGGGCAGGAGGACGGCGAGACGCTGCCAGGCCATGGTGTCGCCGGGATTGTAGGCGAAACGCAGCATCGCCACGAGATCGCGGATGTGCGCCTGTTCGAAGAAGCGCACGCCGCTGGTGATCACGTACGGCACCCCGAGGCGCGAGAGTTCGAGCTGCAGGTCGAGCGCGTGAAAGTGGGCCCGGTACAGGACCGCGATGTCGGCCAGCGGGCGGCCCTCGTCGACGAGGCCCTTGACCCGCTGGACGACGAACAGGGCCTGTTCGCGGGCGTCCATGGTCTGGACGATGAACGGCTTCTCATGGCCGGGGCGGGCCGGCCGCAGGACTTTGTCGTAGTGCCGGCCCCGGGGTTGGGCGGCCAGCACCCCGTTGGCGAAATCCAGGATCTCGGGCGTCGAGCGGTAGTTGGTCTCGATGCGGAAGACCTGCGTGCCCGGGTGGCGCTCCCCGAAGGTCATGATGTTCTCGAAGTTCGCGCCGCGCCAGGAGTAGATGCACTGGGCGTCGTCGCCGACGGCCATGACGCGGTGATGGGCGCCGACCAGGTCGACGATCTGGGCCTGCAGGACATTGGTGTCCTGGTACTCGTCGACCAGGGTGTGGCGGAAACGCTGTTGGAGGTAGGCGGTGACCGCCGGCGCCGCGCGGAGGAGCTCGAGCCACAGCGCGAGCAGGTCGTCGTAATCGACGACGCTCTGCCGGCGTTTGCGCTCACGGTACGCCGCGGCGAAGCCGGCGAGGCGGTCGACCACCGGCTCATGCTGCGGGTAATACCGGGCCACGGTCTCGTCCAGGGGGCGCTGGGTGTTGCGGGCGAAGCTGAGCATTTCGAACAGCGGCCCGGGGCGCGGGTGGGTCTTGTCCTTGAAGAAGGCCGGATCCTTCTCCTCCACCGTGTCGCGCAAAAGGCCGTCGGCCTCCTCCGCGTCGACGATGGTGAAGGTCCGCGGCAGGCCGACCGCCTCGCCGTAGATGCGCAGCACCTTGTGCCCGATGTGGTGGAAGGTGCCGCCCCAGAACCGGTGGGCCTCGATCCCGGTCAGCTCCTGCACGCGGTGCAGCATCTCCCGCGCAGCCTTGTTGGTGAAGGTCAGGAGGAGAATTTCGCCGGGCCGGACGCCCTGGCTGAGCAGGTGGGCCACGCGGTAAGTGAGGGTGCGCGTCTTGCCGGAGCCGGCCCCGGCGAGGACCAGCAGCGGGCCCGGCGGGGCGGTCACGGCGGCGAGCTGCTCGGCGTTGAGGTCGTTGGCGAAGTCAATGGCCGGAATCGCCAGCGGCGCGCCGGGCTCGTCGTGAAGGGTGAAATCCATGCGGCGCCGGCATTACCCACGCAAAGGCGGCGCGAGGCAAAGAAAATGAACCCGCGCCGCCAAATCAGAGCAGCACCAGGTTGTCGCGGTGGACGACCTCGAGACGCCGGCGCCCCGGGAAGCGTGTCCGCAGCTCGTCGGTGCCCCGGCCCGCGATCTGCGGGATTTCCTCCACCGCGAACGCCGCCACGCCGCGCGCGACGGTCCGGCCGTCGGGACCGGTGATGTTGACGACGTCGCCGGCGGCAAAGGGCCCGTCGGAACCGATGACGCCGGCCGCGAGCAGGCTTCGGCCGCCCTCGCGCAGCGCGCTGACGGCACCGGCATTGACCCGGATCGTGCCGGTCGGCCGCTGGAAATACGCGAGCCAGCGCTTGCGCGATTCCATCGGCAGGCCGCTGGGGACGAAGAAGGTGCCGGCGGGGCGTCCGCTGAAGATCCGGTCCAACGCCCCGGGCTCGACGCCGCTGGCGATGAAAACCCCGCAGCCCGCCCGGGTGGCGAGGCGCGCGGCCGCCACCTTGCTGGCCATGCCGCCGACCGCGGTCTCGCTGGTCGTGCCCCCCGCCATGGCCTCGATTTCGGGCGTGATTTTCTCGACCAGGGGCACGACCCGGCCGGTGCCACGGAGGTCGATCAGGCCTGGGGCGGTGGAAAGGATGACCAGGTATTGCGCCTGCACGAGGCTGGCGACCATCGCCGCAAGGGTGTCGTTCTCGCCGAACTTGATCATGATCTCCGCGGCGCTGACGACGTCGTTCTCGTTCACCACCGGCACCGCGCCGTAGGCGAACAGGCGCTCGAAGGTCTGCCGCACCGCCAGGTAGCGCGAGCGGAGGCGCAGGTCCTCGTGGGTGAGGAGCACCTGGGCGGCGACCAGGCCGTGCGGGTCGAACGCGCGCTGCCAGGTCTGCATCAGCAGGCTCTGTCCGATGGCGGCGCACGCCTGCAGCCGCGTCACCTCCTTCGGCCGCTTCAGGAGACCGAGGCGGCCCATGCCCAGCCCGATCGCGCCCGAGGTCACGACGATGATCTCGGTGCCGCGCCGGTGCCGGGCCGCAATCTGCCCGCTGATGTCCGCGATGCGGGTTTCGTCGAGGCGGCCGGCGCCCGACGTGAGCACCCCCGTGCCGACCTTCACCACCAGGCGTTTGGGCTGCGCGGTTCCCATGGATCTCGGATCGCTCATGAGGCGCGCGGCGGGAGGTTCAATGCCAAAGGCCGAGGGCGCTGGCCTCACGCGAGACTTCCAAGGCCAATGGTGCCGGCGACTCGGCAATCGACACCCGGCATTCGGCGATCAGCCCTCACACCGCCAGCAGTTCCTTTTCCTTGGCCGCCAAGTGCGTGTCGACGTCCTTGATGAACTTGTCGGTCATGGTCTGGATCTCCTTTTCGATCCGCCGGGCGTCGTCCTCGGAAAGTTTGCCCTCCTTCTGCAGCTTCTTGGCCTGCTCCATGCCGCCATGGCGGGCGTTGCGCACGGACACGCGGCCCTCCTCGGCGAGCTTGTGGGCGATCTTGACGAACTCCTGCCGGCGCTCGCGGCTCAGCTCGGGCAGCGGCATGCGGATGATCCCGCCGTCGACGATCGGATTGATGACGAGGTTCGCGGTCTGCAGGGCCTTCTCCACGTCACGGATGATCGACTTGTCCCACGGCGTGATCTGGATGAGGCGCGGATCCGGGGTGGTGATCGCGGCGCAGTCCTTCAGCCGCATGCTGGTGCCGTAGGCTTCCACCGTGACGGTTTCGACCATGGTGGGGGAGGCCTTGCCGGTGCGGATGGCGCCGAATTCGTGCAAGGCGTGATCAAGGGCCTTCTTCATCCGGCCCTGGGTGTCGGTGACGATCGGATGGTTCATGGGAGCGGACTTCGATGATGAGGGTTTCTGTTGGGAGCGGCGCGGCGACCGGGTCAGCTCCGCACCAGCGTGCCGACCTTTTCGCCCAGCGCGGCGCGCTTGATGATGTGCGGCTCGGCCAGGTTGAAGACGAGGATGGGGATGTTGTTGTCCAGACAGAGGGAAAACGCCGTCGAGTCCATCACGTTGAGCCGCTGCCGCAGGGCGTCGATGAACGTGATTTCGTCGTATTTCACCGCGTCGGGATGCTTCTTGGGGTCCTTGTCGTAAACCCCGTCCACCTTGGTGGCCTTCATGATGACGTCGGCGTGCATCTCGCTGGCGCGCAGGGCCGCGGTCGTGTCGGTGGAAAAATAGGGGTTGCCGGTGCCGGCCACGAAGATGACCACCCGGTGCTTCTCCAGGTGCCGGACCGCGCGCCGGAGGATGAACGGCTCGGCAATCTCGTTCATGGGGATGGCGCTCTGCACCCGGACGGTCACCCCCATCTTTTCCAGGCTGTCCATGAGCGCGAGACCGTTGATGACGGTGGCCAGCATGCCCATGTAGTCGCCGGTGGTGCGGTCGACGCCGCGCTGCTCGCCCGGCCGGCCGCGGAAGATGTTGCCCCCGCCGATCACGAGGCCGATCTGCACACCCAACTCGTGGACTTCCTTCACCTGCAGGCAGACGCGCTCAAGCGTGACCGCGTCGATCGGGTCTCCGGATTTGGCGCCGCGCAGCACCTCCCCACTCAGCTTGAGCACGACGCGTTGGTATTTGATCGCCGGCGGCCCGGCAGGTTGGTCCTGCATGACGCAGGATGAAATGGCCCGGCAAATTCTTCGTCAATGGCGGAGATGACACGGCCCCGCGGCCAAATCGCGCTCGACCGCGGGCGGGGCCCGCCCTTTAGTGGGTTCCTCCAGCCTTCACGATTTTGCCGCCATGAACTTCCGCCCCGCGATTCTGGCCGCCGCCCTCTTAGCCATGAATTCCATGCACGCCGCCGACATTCAATCCGCCATCTACGGGAAACTGCCCGACGGGCGGGAGGTGAAGATCTTCACCTTGACCAACGCCCGCGGCATGACTGCCCGGGTCACCGAATACGGGGCGATCCTGGTCAGCCTGACCGCGCCCGACCGCAAGGGGCGCCTGGCGGACGTGACCCTGGGGTACGACGATCTCGCCGGCTGGCTCACCAGCACCAGTTACTTTGGCGCGACGGTGGGGCGTTTCGGCAACCGGATTGCGCACGGCCGGTTCGCACTTGAGGGCCGGGAATACCGGTTGGCGACCAACAACAGCCCGAACGGCGTGCCGTGCGCGCTGCATGGCGGCGTCAAGGGTTTCGACAAGGTCCTGTGGCACGGCACGCCCCTCCTCCGGAAGGGCGCCCAGGGGGTGGCATTCACCTACACCAGCCCGGACGGCGAGGAGGGCTACCCCGGTACACTGCACGTCAAGGTGAGCTACTGGCTCACCGATGCGGGCGAATTGCGGTGGGAGGCGGAGGCCACCACCGACCGGACCACGATCGTGAACCTCGCCCACCACACCTATTGGAATCTCAGCGGCGATCCGACTCGGAGCATCAACGACCACCTGCTGACGCTGGAGGCCGACGCCTACCTCCCGACGGATCCGGGGCTAATTCCGACGGGAGTCGAAGCGACGGTGGTCGGCACGCCGATGGACTTCCGGGCGGCGACCCGGATCGGGGACCGGGTGGAGGCCGGTTTCGAGGCGCTCAAGCTGGCCGGCGGCTACGATCATTGCTGGGTGCTGCGCCCGGGCCGGGGGGTGCGCCTCGCGGCCGCGGTCACGGATCCGGCGAGCGGCCGCACCATGCAGGTATACACGGATCAGCCGGGCATCCAGTTCTATGGCGGCAATTTCCTGGACGGCACGGTCACTGGCAAGGGCGGGGTCAAATACCAGCGACGCACCGGTCTCTGCCTCGAGAGCGAGGATTTTCCCGACGCGCCCAATCATCCGAATTTTCCCAGCGCGGTGCTGCGGCCGGGGGAGACCTACCGGCACACGCTGGTCTTTGTCTTTTCCAGTTGAGGCGGGGTGGGGCGGCGGGCCCGCTGGCAGCGCCGATGCGCACGATTGCATGCGGGTCCGGTTCATGTCTGAAAAACGAAATGGTTTCTTCTGCAAACCTGTGCAGGAGTTTGCTTGCGATGCGGTGGGCGGCGGCTATTGACTGAACGCCACCCCGCTTTCGCATGCCCGCCAAAACCGTTGCCAAGCCCCGGGCCAGCCGGGCCGGCATTGTGCAGATTGCCGCCCGCCTGGGCGTGTCGCCCTCGACGGTGTCGCGCGCGCTGCGGCCGGAAACCGCGCACCTGGTGCAGGCGGCGCGGCGCAAACAGATCCTGGACCTGGCGGAACAGCAGCATTTTTCGCCGAATGTCGGCGCGCGCATCCTGCGCAAGGGGATCAACTCGAGCCTCACCGTCGTGATCCCGCTCGATGAGAACATCTTCTTCTCCGAATACTACGGCCGATTCCTGTCGGGCACCCTGCATGCCGCGGCGGCCCGCGGCTGGGGGGTCCATATCTCCACGCTACGGCGCCCGCCGAACGTGGGCTTCCGGCAGGCGATGCAATATCTCGCCCTCGATACCTCGGGGATCATCTATCTGGCGGAACCGCTGTCGGCGGCCGACGTGCAGGAACTGCGCGGCTACCGCCGGCCGTTCATCATGACCAAATCCGCGCTGCCGCCGGAAACCCGAGTGAACGAGCTCGACGTGCCCGTGCTTGGCGTGGACAACTTCGCCGGGGCGCAGACGGCGGCGAATTTCCTGCTCCAACTGGGCCACCGCCGCATCGCGCTGCTGCTGGGACCGGCGGGCTCCCGCGATGCCTTGGAGCGCCAGCAGGGCTACTTCAGCGTCCTGGAAAAGAACGGCGTCCAGCCGCGCCCGGAATGGGTGCACAGCGGGCCCTTCAGTTCGGAGACGGGACGCACGGGCATGACGGCGTTGCTGGAGGGCAGGGAACGACCCACGGCGGTCTGCTGCGCGAGCGACGAGATCGCCTTCGGCGCCATCCACGCGGCCCGCGTCGCCGGACTGCGCTGCCCGAAGGACATTTCGATCGTCGGTTTTGATGACGGCCTGTGGGCCACGGCCTGCCGGCCGGCCTTGACGACCATCCGGCAGCCGTTGGCGGATCTGGCGGAGCGCGCGGTGAGCCTGCTGATGGAGGCGGCGACGAACCCGGGCAAGGCCCGGCGCCCGGCGTTGAACGACATGCCGGCGGCAATGATCATCCGCGAATCGACGCATTCGGCGCCGCTGATCAACCCGGCCCATTGAGGCTGGCGCAGGCGGACGCCGCGCTCCGCCGGAAATCCGCGGACAATCGCGAAACGATGGCGGGAAGACGGCGGCCGGCTCCGACCGGCCAACCCGTCTAGGTGGCAAACGTTTGCATCTCGATTGTTGGGAATTGGATTGTGCAAATGCATTTGTAAAAGGCAACTTGCGCGCATTTTATGTTTGCTTTGCAAACGTTGTCATGCACATTAGCTAGGACAAGGCCGTTTACCACGCAGTGACGGTCCAGCCTAGCCCCTTGATCCCACCTCACCTTTGCCCCGCCGGGAAGATCGAACCCGGAAAGGCGTTTGCTGTCATCCCGGCACCGGTCGCCAGCGCCCATCTCGTGCGCGGGGCGGCCGCCGGCGATTGACGCCGCGTCTCCTCATGGTCCAACCCGCCCATCGCCGTTTTCCGCTCGTCGCCCTGCTCTTCGTGGCCGTCGGCCTGGTCGCGGGTTGCGGACGGGGCCGGGCTCCGGCGACCGACGGCCGCGTGGTGATCGATTACTGGGAGAAGTGGGGCGGATTCGAAGCGGACGCGATGAAGACCATCGTGGCCGATTTCAACCGCTCACAATCGCACGTCGAGGTGCGGTTCTTCTCTGTCAGCCCCATCGATGTGAAGCTGCTGCTGGCGGCATCCAGCGGCCACCCGCCGGATGTGGCCGGGCTGTGGTCATTCAGCATTCCCGACTTCGCGGAAAAAGGCGCGCTGACGCCGCTGGATGAGGCGCTGGCCCGCGCCAAACTGGGCGCGGACCATTACGTACCGGTGTTTTGGAATCTGTGCCGCTATCGCGGCTTCACCTGGGGGCTGCCGACGACGCCCGGCTGCGTGGCCCTGTTCTACAACAAGAAGCTGTTCCGCGAGGCCGGCCTCGATCCCGATCGTCCGCCGCGCACGTTTGCCGAACTGGAGGCGATGAGCCGGCATCTGACGCGGGTTGAGCTCGAACGCAACGGTCAGCGGGTGCAGGTGCCGTTCGACGGGCTGACGGACGCCGAGCGGGCCGCGCAGCGCTATGTCATCGTGCAGGTCGGCCACCTGCCGTACGACGACGGCCTGATCTATCCATCGGCCTGGGGTTACTGGTTCGGCGCGAAGCTCTACGACGGCGAGGATCGCATTCTGGCCGATGATCCGGGCAATCTCGCCGCCTTCCGGTGGCTGCGGGACACCGTGTTGACCTACGGCCTGGACAATCTCCGTGATTTCGGGGCGAGCTACGGATTGTCGCAGACCTCCCGCAGCCCGTTCCTCGCCGGCAAGGAGGCGATGGTGGTGCAGGGGCCGTGGCTGGTGAACTTCATCCAGCGCTACGCGCCCGACCTCGATTGGGGCGTCGCGCCCTGTCCGGCCATGCCCGGGGTCTCCGACCACGCGCCGATGACTTTGGTGGAAAGCGACGTCGTGGTGATTCCGCGCGGCGCCCCGCATCCCCGGGAGGCGTTCGCGTTCATCCGCTACCTGCAACGGCAGGAGGTGGCGGAAAAACTGGCGCGCCTGCAGCGCAAGTTCACCGCGCTGCGGGACGTGTCGCCCGGCTTCGTCGCCGGGCATCCGAACCCGGCGATCGGCTTCTTCATCCAACTGGCCCGCACCCCGGCGGCGCGCTTCCTGCCGCGCCTGTCCTTCTGGCGGGAGTACGACATCGAGATGTCGGTCGCGGCCGACCGCGTGCGCAACCTGCTGGCCACGCCCCAGGCAGCGCTGGCGGAGGTGCAGCAGCGGGTGCAGTGGCGTTGCGACCGCGTGCATCAGCGCTGGCTGCTTGTGCGCCACGAACGCCTGGCCGAATGGAGGGAACATGAACGCTGGTAGCCGCCGGCAGGGATGGACGGCCCTGGCGTTCATCAGCCCCTGGATCGTGGGCTTCGCCGCCTTCACGGTGTATCCGGTCGCGGCATCCCTGTACTATTCGTTTTGCGATTACGACGTGCTCTCGCGGCCGATCTGGGTGGGGCTGTTGAACTACCACGATCTGGCGACCGACGGCGTGTTTTGGCAGTCGCTGGGCAACACGCTGATTTTCAGCGCCATCGCCCTGCCGCTCGGACTCGGTGCCGCACTGCTGCTCGCGCTTTTGCTCAATCGTCCCGTCCGCGCGCGCGGCGTGTTCCGGGCGGTGTATTACCTGCCGTCGCTCGTCCCCGCGGTCGCCGGCGCGGTGGTGTGGCTCTGGATCCTGAACGGCCGGTATGGGCTCGTCGACATCACCTTGGCCCATCTCGGGGTTCCGCATCCGCCGCAATGGCTGACCGATCCGCACTGGACGAAACCGGCGCTCGCGTTGATGGCGGTCTGGGGCTGCGGCAACACCGTCGTCATCTACCTGGCGGCGCTGCAGGGTGTGCCGCGCACCCTCCTGGAGGCGGCGATGATCGACGGCGCCTCGCCCTGGCGCCGCCTCTGGCACGTGACTCTGCCGGCCATCTCGCCGGTGATCTACTTCAACCTCATCATCGGCGTCATCGGCGGGCTGCAGACGTTCGCGACGGCGTTCGTGATGTTCACCAACGGCGGCCCGAACCGCTCGGCGTTGTTCTACGCGGTCTACCTCTATCAAAACGCCTTCGAGTTCCGGCAGATGGGCTACGCCTGCGCCATGGCGTGGATCCTGTTGCTGCTCACGTTCGGCCTGACGTGGCTGGCGTCCCGCAGTTCCCGCGGGTTCGTGCATTACCAGGGGGAATGACCGATGCGCGCGCTCTCCCGCACCCTGGTCTACCTCGCGCTCATCGCCGGCGCGGTCGTGTTCGTGCTCCCGCTGGCGTGGATCCTCTCGACCGCGCTCAAGCCGCTCGAGCAGACGACCGCCGTCCCGCCCGACTGGCTCCCGCGCCGCTATTTCGTCGGCGCGGGCGCCGCCCGACGCGAGGTCCGGCTGGTCGCGACGGTGACCCAGCCCAGCGTGTGGGCGCGGCTCGCGGGGCTGACGACGCCGGTGACGCTGCCGCGCGACGAGGTGCGCGACGGCGTCTGGACGACCTCGACGGGGCGGAGGATTCCGGTCCAGGTCCTCACGACGGTGCCGGCGTCGCCGGAGCAGCCGTGGCGCGAGGTCGTGGACGTGGGGACGGAACGCCACGAGGTGGTGCCCGCGGACGCGGTCTCGGGACGGGTTGCCCCGCGTTGGAGCAATTTTCCGGGCGCGATCCGCGCGATGCAGCATTTCTGGCGGTACTTCGGCAATACCGTGCTCCTGTGCGTGCTCAACGTCGCGGGCATGGTCCTGTCGAGCGCCCTCGTCGCCTACGGCTTCGCCCGGCTGGAGTGGCGCGGCCGCGACCAGGTGTTCGCCCTGCTGCTGGCCACCATGATGATCCCCTTCCCGGTGACGATGGTGCCGCTGTACGCCGTGTTCCGCGCGCTGGGGTGGGTGGGCACCCTGAAGCCCCTCTGGGTCGGCGCGTTCTTCGCGGGGGCGTTCAACGTCTTCCTGCTTCGCCAATTCTTCCGCACCATCCCGCGGGAACTCTCCGAGGCCGCGCGCATCGACGGCTGCGGCGAGTTCCGCATCTTCTGGCAGATCATCCTGCCGCTGTGCCGGCCCGCGCTCATCGTCGTGGGACTCTTCACCTTCCTCGGCACCTGGAACGACTTTCTCGGCCCGTTGATTTACCTGACCAACGAGCGCGACTTCACCCTCGCGCTCGCCCTGCAATCGCTGCAGCAGAAGAGCGGCCTCACCGACTGGCACTACCTGATGGCCGCGAGCACCCTCGTGATCCTGCCGGTCATCGCGCTCTTCTTCTTTGCCCAGCGCCACTTTGTCGAGGGCATCGCCCTCACCGGCAGCAAAACCTGACGCCCGCCGGTGTCATAGCTCCAACCCACCAGCACAATGAAAACCCAGATACACAAACCAAGCGCGTTGGCCCTGGCGCTGACGCTGGTCCTGCCCGCCTTTTCCGGCGCGCAGACCGTATCCTCGGAGACCAATCAGGCTCCGATCGCCCTGCAAACGTTCACCGTCTCGGTGGCCAAGGACAACGGCTACATCGCAGTCGATTCCCTGTCCGGCGGTCGTCTCGACACCCCGCTCCGGGTCACGCCGGCGCCGGTGTCGTCCCTCACCCGCCAGTTCATCGACGACCTGTCGATCACCGACATCAACAGTGCCCTGAAATGGACCCTGAACGTCGTTCCGACCGACTTCCGCAACGGCATGACCGGCGCGGCGGCCGGCGAGGTCTTCAATTACTGGTCGGTCAGCATCCGCGGCGACAGCCACGTCCAGGGCGGCAATCCGACGACGGTGAACTATTTCCCGACGTTCAAGCAGACCGACATGTACAACATTGATCGGATCGAGACCGACAGCGGCCCGAACTCGATCCTATTCGGCATCGGCGATATTGGCGGGACGATGGCCGCCTATACCAAGACCGCCCGGTTCGACGCGAACTTCACCCGCGTCGGCATCAACGCCTACAACTACGGCGGTTACCGGCTGACGGCGGACATCAACCAGCACGTGGGCAACCTCGCCTTGCGGGTCAATGCCCTCTTGGCGAACGAGAAAGGCTGGAAGGACGGCGACAACAACAAGAAGAAGGCGATCGACCTGGCCGGCACCTACAAGTTCTCCGACAACACCCAAGTCCGGTTTGAAATCGAGGGCTGGAAACAAGAGAAGACGGTGTTCGCCCAGTCGGTCCAGGATGGCACTTCGCTCTGGAATCACAGCACCGATTCCCCCACGTGGGGTGCCGCGATCGCCAACGAGGGGGCGAATCCCATAAACACGCCGGGCGCTCCGGGCGTCACGCAGATGAATGCCTGGGGTGGACCCGCGCATTATCTCGTCTGGACGCCGAGCGTCGGCCTGTACAACTGGGCCGGCGGAGCCCGGTCGATGGGCACGGGCGACGTCGCGTGGGGCGCCTACCTGCAGCCGACGCCGTTCGTCTTCGGTCCGACCAACACGATGATCATGGCCCTGCCCAATCGGCATTGGGCGATCACCCCCGCGGACGGACTGCTGAAGCCCAACGTGCTCGATGCGACGTTGAATTTCGAGCAGCGGATCAACCCCAACAGCGAGTTCATCATCTCGGCGTACCGCTACGAGGACGACCAGAAGGCGACGAACTTCGAGGGCGCCGGCGGGGGCCTGGGCACGGGCGTCAACTACGACCTCAACCGCCAGCTCCCGGACGGCACGCCGAATCCCAATTACGGCAAGCTCTACTCGGACTTCTTTCTCGACCGGCAGGTTCAGGATCACTGGGTGAACGAGGTCCGCGCACAGTTGAACTACCATTTCGACACGACGCTTTGGGGCGTGCCGTTGAAACAGCTTTTCAGCGCCTCGGGCGGTGAGCAGGTGACGGAATACGACGCCCGCCAGTACCAGGCGCAGGTGCTGAACAACTACGACGAGAACAACTGGACGTACACCATGCTGTGGGGCCGCGTTTACTGGGACCAGCCGCAGCGCGCCCTGGCCGTGCCCGCCAGCTTCAACGGCCAGCGGATCGCCTACACGCCGCTGCCGTTCAACTGGTACGACTTCAATTCGAAGCAGACGATCAAGTACTACGGCGTCTTTTCCCAGACCCGCCTGTGGGACGACCGGCTGAACATCTCGCTCGGCGCGCGGCACGACAAGTACGACAACTGGAAGGTCGGGCTCCGCGGTGCTGTCAACGACCCGACGATCGCGAGCGGTTCCGGAAACACCTATTCCGCCGGCGCCGTCGGCTACGTGCTTCCCTGGCTGGGCGTGGTGACCAACTACTCCGAGAACTTCCAGCCGGCGGCGGGCGGCCTTGCCCCCACCATCTTCGGGGCCACGCTCGGGCCGTCGTACGGCAAGGGCAAGAACGGCGGCCTGCGCGTCTCCACGCTGGACGGCAAGTACTATGCGTCGGCCACGTGGTACAATGACACCTCGCACGACATCATCGGCGGCGACAGCCCCGATTTCCAGGGCATCTGGAACGATTACTTCGCCGCAGGCGGCACCAACACCGACATCGGTCCCGCCGGCAACGTGACCGGCGGACCGGGCACCTACCACGCCAACATGTCCTATATCGACACCTACGACGTGAAGTACACGGGCTTCGAGTTCGAGGTGACGGCGAATCCGACGAAGAACCTCCGGGTCCAGGTGCATTACTCCGAGCCGAAGGGCGAGAAGGCCAATGACGGCCCCAATGCCCGCGCCTATTTCACCCAGAATCTCGCGACCTGGCAGGCCGCAGCGGGTGGATCGTCGCCCGAGAGCACGAAACTCGCCAGCGACCTGACAAACGCCCAGAACCAGATCGCCGCGGTCCAGTCCACGACCATCACCGGCCACCTGGTGAAATCGATATTCAACATCTTCGCGACCTACGATTTCACCACGGGCGCGCTCAAGGGCTTCGAGATCGGCGGCGGCGCCACCAAGCTGGGCCAGCAGTACGGGAATCCCTGGGACACGGTCAACGGCCAGCGCACGCTCTCGCCGGGTTACACGACCTACTCGATGCTGGTGGGGTACTCGACGACCTTCGGGGCGCTGGACCACAAGATCAACGCCCACTTCCAGCTGAACGTGGACAACCTGTTCGGGGAAGACACCCTCGTGTTCCTCAGCTACCAGGGGTACGGCAGCAATCAGATTCAGGGGATGGACTACAACCTCCTCGCGCCGCGCAAGTTCACCCTCTCGGCGAACTTTGAGTTTTGAGCGGAGCGCCCGTTCGCCGGCGGCCCGATGGCGGGTCGCCGGCCGACTCCG
>JBJKRD010000020.1:0-2707 GCA_046704925.1 Opitutaceae bacterium
GGTCGATCAGGGGCGGAGCACCCCGCGCGCTGAAGGGGACGGGTCCGCGGCGGCGGGAACGGCTGCGGCGTCGGCGCCGGCGGCCTCGCCGCTGCGGGCGCCCTTTGAGAGTTCGCGGCTGTCGCGCGAGGAGATCAGCACGGCGGCGAGGATCGCGCCGGCGACGGCGAAGCCGGCGCCGACGAGGAACGCCTGGTCAAAGCCCTTGGTCAGCGCCACGGCCGAGCTGTGGACGCCGGGGTGGAACAGGCTTTGGGTGCGGCTGTTGGCGACGGTCACGAGGATCGCGAGCCCGAGTGCGCCGCCGACCTGCTGGGAGGTGTTGGCCAGACCGGAGGCCAGGCCCGCCTCGTGTGGCTCGGTTCCGGTCACGGCGGCGATTGTCACGGACACGAACGCCGGTCCGAACCCGGCTCCGGCGAGCAGCGATGGGCCGAGGACGTCCGCAGCGAACGAGCCGCCTGCCGCTGGTACCTGTGAGAACCACAGCAGGGCGCCGGCGACAAGCAGCAGGCCGGCGATCAGGGGTGGTTTGAAGCCGACGCGGGTGACGAGCGGGGCGGCGGCGGCGGCGGAAAGGAGGATCCCGACCGCGAGCGGCAGGTAGGCGATCCCGGTCTTGATCGGCGAGTAGTGCAGCACGTCTTGGAGGTAGAGAGAGATGAAGAAGAACATCGAGAACAGGGCCATGCCGATCAGCAGCCCGACAATGTCCGCTCCCCGCAGCGTCCGCAGGCGGAAGATCGAGAATGGCATCAAGGGGTGGCGCTGGCGCCGCTCGATCACCACGAACACGATCAGCAGGGCCGCGGCCCCGGCCAGACGCGCCAGCGTGGCCGTCGATCCCCAGCCGGCGTTGACGGTGTCAACGATGGCGTAGACGAGCAGCGACAGGCCGGCGGTGACGGTCACCGCTCCCGGCAGGTCAAAGGTGGTGGTCCCGTCCCCGGCGCGGCTCTCGGCGAGCGTCCGCGGGGCGAGCAGCGCCGCGATGAGTCCGATCGGGACGTTGACGAACAGCACCCAGCGCCAGCTCTGGCCGCTGGTCAGGATTCCGCCGAGCAGCACGCCGGCCGCGCCGCCGGCGCCGGCGACCGCGCCCCAGATCCCCAGAGCGCGGTTGCGCTCGGCGCCCTCACTGAACGTGACTGTGAGGATCGACAGCGCGGCCGGCGCGACCATCGCCGCGCCCAGGCCCTGGACCGCGCGGGCGGCGATCAGCCAGCCTGCGGACTGGGCGATCCCGCCGGCGAGCGAGGCGAGCGAGAACACCACCAGGCCGAGCATGAACATGCGCCGGCGCCCGAGCAGGTCGGCCGCGCGCCCGCCGACCAGGAGAAACCCGCCGAAGGTGAGCACGTACGCGTTCACCACCCACGACAGGTCAGCCGGCGCGAAGTGCAGGGCGGCGCCGATCGACGGCAACGCGACGTTGACGATCGAGGCGTCGATCACGATCACGAGCTGGGTCATCGCCAGCAGCACGAGCGCGAGATTTTTCGCGCGGGGCGTGTACAGCGGCGGCGTCTTGGGTTGGCTGAGCGATGTCATTGGAAGCTGATCTCCTGTTCCGGTTGGATGAAGCATGGTGCGGGGTGGGCGACTCGCCGGGCACGGCACGTTCCGGTCCGCGACTGGCCGGCACTGCGCAGCGGGCTGGTTCTGATTCCGCGAGATGACTGGTGCCTCGCGTAGGTGAGCGCCGGCGTCGATGACATCCACGGCGAAATGGGCGACAGCCGGCCGGCTGATGAAAAAGTTGGGTCAGCCGGGTAATCCGGGGGCCGCTTCCTAGCGGCGGCCTTCCAGCGCTGCCCGGAAGCGTGCGTAGCGCGGGGCGCCGATCCATCGCCATACCAGCGCAGCGGGCCCGGGCATGTTCTTCTTCAGCCAGGCGGCGCCCCCGTCGGGCTGGGCGGCGAGGATGGCGCCGACCATGTTCCATAGCTGACCCTTTGGGGTTGCAGCCCGGCCGTGCTTGGGGAACCAGTTCTCCTCGCTCTGGGTGAGCACGTGCTCCATGACCGGGACGATGGTGGCTTCTTCGTCCGGGAAGTGCTCGGCCAGTGCCGCGGACACTCCGCGGAGCGCGGAGCGGATGGGTCCGGCGGCTTCCTTCGCCGCGGTGGCGCGCCAGGCGGGCAAGGCCCGGTCGAGGTCTTGGAGGTGCACCAGCATGCCAGCGTGCTGACGCTTCATCCGGTCGACATGAAGGACACATGCAGGTGCTCGGTCGCTCACCATCTCCCAGAGCCGTGAGTCCTCCCCCTCGTGGTGGGCGTGGAGCGCGGTCGAGATCAAGTTGAGTTGCGTGGCGACGGCCGTCGCGTGCTTCGTGTCGCCGTCGGCCACCCCGTCCACGAGCTTTGTGGCTTCGCCGAAGGAGCGCCGCAGCGCGCGGTGGATTTCGAGCATCTCGCTCGCGTCGCAGGTTTTCGGGCCTTTGAAGGGAGGCTCACCGGTCGGCGGCGTCTTGGGTTGGCTGAGCGATGTCATTGGTAGCTGATCTCCGTTCCGGTTGCATGAACATGGTGCGTGCGGGGTGTGGCAGCTCACGTCGTGACTCACGGGGCTCGTTCTGATGCCGCGAGATGATTGGCGCCTCGCGTGTGCGAAAGCCCGGCCGGCCGATGGCTCGCTGGGCTTTGGCCCGTGACGTCGTGAGTGTCATGACGACTTCAGGCGGCCATTGCCAGCGGGCCGGCCA
>JBJKRD010000021.1:0-4498 GCA_046704925.1 Opitutaceae bacterium
CCCAGATCCCGACCTTCGTGTGCTCGATCCAGATCCGCTCGATCGACGAGTCCGTGACGCCGGCGCCGACGATCCCGTCGTTCGGTTCGCTGTCGTTGCGGTAGTTCAGCCGGCCCACGATGGCGAAATCCCGGAGCCGGATGTGCCGGCCGGTGAGGATGAACCGCACGCGCCGCTCCGGCTGGCGGTAGAGCGCGGCGTCGCCGACGAAGGTCGTGTACCACATGCCCGCCCCCTGGATCGTCACCCCGGACGGCACCACGATGTTGCCGGTGAGCTTGTAGTCGCCCGCCGGCACCCAGACAACCCCGCCCTGCCGGCGTGCCGCGGCGATGCAGGCGCGCAGGGCTTCGGTGTCGTCGGTCACCCCCTTGCCGCCGGCGCCAAAATCCAGGACGGACAGCGCCTTCGCCGGCGCCGCGAGCGGCGGCGGAGCGGTCTCCAGGTCGACCAGGTCGACAATGCAGTACGGCGTGTCGGCGGAGGTCAGGCGCAGTCGCACGCGATCGCCCGGGGCGATCGCGAGGCCCTTGACGCGGAGCTCGTCGTAGAAATTGCGCGGCTTGCCCTGCGCCGGATCGTTGGAGAACGGATAATTCCCGTACAGATGCGAGTACCGCGAGGTGACCGCCAGCGCCCGCAGCGGCCGGCCGTTGACCGACAACTCGAGCGTGCCGTCGAGCCCGCCGCCGGCCTTCGCATCGGGCAGGCTGTAGCGGACGACCAGGGTGTTGGCCGCAACCGGCGCGGCGAACTCGACATCCTCGCCGGGGGCGAGGCGCACGCAGCGCTCGCCGGAGGATTCGGTTTCGACCAGGAAGGGAGCGTACTTCGGGCCGAGCACGGTACCGGTCGTTTGCATCGACTCGGCTTCGCACGTCGTCCACGGCTCCTCGGCGCCAACGCCCCCGGCCGCGTGCGCCAGGCAGCCCCACGCGAGCGCGAACACCATCGTCCCGATCACGCGCCGGGCCGGCCGGGGAGAGTTCATGGGCAGAGATACACTGATCATGCAGCCTGGGCGGCCCGGTACCTGACCGCAACTGAACGTCCGGGACGGCATTGGGTCACGCGGCCCGCCACCACGACCGCATGGGTGTGGCGGTTCGCGCGGTCCGCCTCGATCGTCACCGCGTCCGCCTCGATCGCGATCCGGAAACGGTCACCGCGGTAGACCAGCCGGAACCGGAGTCGCCGCCATTTCGCCCCGAGGCGCGGATTGATGACCAGGCGCTCCTCGTCGGCCTGCACGCCGCCAAAGCCCAGCACGGCGGTCATCCACGCGCCGCCGTTGGCGGCCGGGTGGGACCCGCCCATGAAGATGGTGCCGACGTACATCTTGTACTTCCCCTCCAGGTCGATCTTCGCCGTCTGGAGGAAATACTTGTAGGCGCAATCGAGTTCACCGAATTCCGTCGCCACCATCGCGTAGGCGCAGGCGCTCAAGCTCGAGCCGTGCTCGGTGCGCGGTTCGTAGTAGGCCCAGTTCGCCCGCTGGACGTCGGTGGGAAAACGCGTCCGGAACAGATTCAGCATCATCACCACATCGGCCTGCTTGATGACCTGGGTCGGCACGGCGAGACCCTGCGCGGCACCGAGATACTCGTTGGGATGAACCATTCGCGACCGCACCTCGGCGACCGAGCTGTCCTGAAGCTGAAAATAACCGTCGAACTGTTCGATGAGCCTGGTGTCCGCGGCGGGCTCCGGCACATACAGCCGTTTCGCGGCCTCGGCGAAGGCGCGCAGTTCCCGGCCGATGCGGAGCTTCCGGACCAAGGCGCGGAGCACGCCGGGATGCTTCCGGCGGAGATAGGCCACCACGGCGCCGGCAATCAGGAACGTCTCCTGCACCACCGTGTTGGTGAAGGCGTTGTTGTTGACGCGTTCGTGGTATTCGTCGGGGCCGGTGACGTCGAGCACCTCGTAGCAGCCCTTGTCGGCCTTGAAATAGAGGTACGAGAAATAGAACCGGGCGCACTCGAGGATCACCTCGGCGCCGCCCTCGCGCAGGAGCGAGTCGTCGCCAGTCAGCTTGAAATACCGCCACATCGCGATCGCCACGTCGCCGCTGATGTGCACCTGTTTGTCGCGGAAATAGGTGCGCAGGGCGCGGCCGGTGAACGGATCGCCGACGTTGTAGTACGTGCAGGCCTCGTCCCCGGTGTCCTGGCTTTCCCAGGCGTAAAACGCCCCGCGATAACCCGGGACCTCGGTCCTTGCCTTCCGCCGGGCGCCGTCGAGCGTGCGGATGCGGTAGCGCAGCAGCTCCACCGCCCGCTCCGGGCAGGTGTGGAGGAAGAACGGCAGCATGAACATCTCGGTGTCCCAAAAAACCGCGCCCTTGTACACCTGGCCGGACAACGCGCGGGCGGGAATCGAGTTCGCGCTGCCCGGCAGCGGCGCGGCCATCAACAACTGGAGGATGCTGTACCGCAGCGCCAGCTGCGCCTCGTCGTCGCCGTCGATTTGGACGTCGCACCGCTCCCATTTCGCCGCCCAAGCCTCGCCGTGGCGCGCCAGGCACTGCTGGAAACCGAGGGTACGCGCCTGGCAGACCGCCTCATCCGCCGCCTGCATCAGCGGGCGCTCCACCCGATCGTGGTCGGTGAAGACTGCGAAGTACTTCACCAATGTGTACGCGCGGCCCGCCTCGGCGTCGAAAGTGATGACGCGCAGGTTGCGCCCATCCTTCACCTCATGGGCTTCCGCGGCCATGCCGTGCGCGACCGCCTCCGCCACGACCACCTGCCGGCGCAACTCATGCGTGCGACCGTGCACCAGCAGCACATCGTCCCGTTTCTCCGCCTTGAGCTGCGGAAGGTGGGGGCCGTTGAGGTCCCAGATGTTGCCATCGATCCCCGTGTGGATCGTGATCTTCGCCGGCCGGTCGCAGGTGACGGTGAGCCGCACCAGGCCGAGATTCGGCGTGGCAGCGCTCAGGATGCGCTCCGATTGAAACGTCAGCGTCTTGCCGCGACACGTGAAGACCGTCTCGCGCTCGAACCGCGCGTCGGGGAAGTGGAGGGTTTGGCGATGGCGTCGGACCCGGCGTCCCAGCGCGGAGAGCCCGACGCCGTCGAGCGCCACCCGTGTGTACGCGCCGTTCGGTGCGTTGACGGGCTCACGCCAAGCCGAGCCCACCTGGTCGAAAAGCCCCGCGAGCGTGATGCCGACCGCCTGCTCCGGGCCGAACTCGTCGAGCGTGCCGCGGCAGCCCATGTAGCCGTTGGCAATCTGGTAGAGGTTGCCCCGCCGCAGGAGGCTTTCCCGGTCACCGGAGTGTTCACTGGTGCTGATCGACCAAAGTTGTTTCATGGTCCCGTTAAATTGGCTTGGGCTCGTCGCGTACGCGCAGCATCAGGGCGGCGGCGACGATCATCGACATTCCGCCCAGAAGCAGCGCGTCGATCGCATGGTCGTGAAACAGGGTGCGGACCAGCAGGCCCAGCACCGCCGCCGCGAGAATCTGCGGAATCACGATGAAGAAATTGAACATGCCCATGTACACCCCCATCTTCCGGTACGGCACCGCCGCGCTCAGGATGGCGTAAGGCAGCGTCAGAAGGCTCGCCCAGGCGATGCCGAGCCCGATCATCGAGACGATCAGCCAGCGGTGATCCCGAAACAGGTACATCGAACCGAGGCCGACGCCGCCGATCACGAGGCAGATTACATGGGTGGCGACGCGGCCGGCGCGCCGGGCCACCACGGGCAGGAGGAACGCCACCAGCGCGGCCACCCCGTTGTACACGGCCATCAGCACGCCCACCCAGTTGGCCCCGGCGTTGTAGGCGGCGCTCGTTGCATCGCTGCTGCCGAAGTGGTAGGCAGTCACCGCGGCCGTGGCGTAGATGAAGAAGGCGAACAGCGCGAACCAGCTGACCATCTGCGCGAGCGCCAGCTGGCGCATGGTCCGGGGCATGTTGTTCACGTCGTAGACCAGCTGGACGAGCCCGCGTTTCATCCCCGTCATGTAGCCCCACGCGCCGACCACCTGCAGCTGTCCGTAAGCGCCGACGGCAATCGAGAGGATGTAGAGACCCCTATCCCAGGACAGCAGCCGGATGAGGCCGCTGGCGATCACACCGCCGGCCAGAAGCGTGAGACCCAGCGTGTGGTATTTTCGCGTGTCCAACTTGAGCTCGGCGCCCTCGGCGGTGGCTGCATCGTGGGCCGCGGCGTGGAAGGCCTGCTGCTCTTCGGGCGAGTATTCCCGGGTCGAGACGATCGTCCACAGCACGGCCAGCAGGTACACCACGCCGCCGCAGTAGAACGACCATTTCACCGACGCGGGGAGCTGGCCCTCGGGCGCGGTGTTGGCCACGTGAAACCAGTTGGTCAACAGGTACGGCAGCAGCGAGCCGATCACCGAACTCGCGCCGATGAAGAACGTCTGGACCGCAAAGCCCGTCGTCCGTTGGTCGTCGGGCAGCATGTCGCCGACGAAGGCGCGCATGGGCTCCATCGTGATATTGATGGAGGCGTCCATGATCCA
>JBJKRD010000022.1:0-9090 GCA_046704925.1 Opitutaceae bacterium
TCGTATTTCATAGCTGCGCTCGCCCAGGCCCACCTGCAGCGGTGCGGCCAACCCGCGTTTAAACGTCGGAGCCAAATCGCTGTCAATGATTGCCTAACGACGGGCGCGGGCGCCGCCGCCGGCCCGGGCGTCCGGCCGCACGCCCCAAGCCAGCAATTCGCCGACCACGGACCGATTCCGCGGCAGCCGGAAATGGGCGATCACAGCCTGCGCGATCCGGTTGCTCACGCCGTCACCGCGCCGGCCGGAGCCCGCGGCGAAATCCTCCGGACTTGCCGCCGCCAGCGCGTCCAGGCTCCCGAACCGCCGGGCGAGTTCCCGGGCCGCGACCGCGCCGACCGTCGGGATGCCCAGCCCGTGGATGAAGCGCGACAGTTCCGCCCGTTTGCTCCGCTCGACCGCCGCCAGCACGGTGTCGGCCGCTTCGGCCGACAATCCGCCAACCGCGACGAGCCGGCGGCGATCGAGCCGGTAGAGATCGGCGACCGTGGCGACCACGCCGCAGCCGACCAGTCGGTCGATGGTGGCTGGGCCCAAGCCCCCGATGTCCAGGCAGGCCCGGGAGGTGAAGTGCCGCAGGCGTTGCCGCACCTGCGCCGGGCAGGTCGCGTTGGGACAGCGCGTGGCCGCCTCGCCCTCGAGTCGCACGACCGCGGTTCCACAGACCGGACAGGACGTCGGAAATTCGTAGGGTCGGCTCTCGGCGGGGCGCTGCGCCAGTTCGACTCCGGTGATCTCCGGGATGACCCCGCCCGCCCGTTCGACGTACACGAGATCGCCCACGCGGAGATCGCGACGCGCGACGGCCGGCCCGTTGTGCAGCGTGGCCCGACTGACGATGCCGCCGGCGAGATGCACCGGCGCCAGCTCAGCCACCGGCGTGAGCAGCCCGGTGCGCCCGACCTGCACCGTGATCGCCCGCAGGCGGGTCGCCACCCGCGCCGGAGCGAATTTGAACGCCATCGCCCACCGCGGCGCATGATCGCTCTCGCCCACCGCCGCGCGCCGGGATACCGCGTCGAGTTTCACCACCACGCCGTCAACCGGAAAGGGAAGTCCGGCACGCCGGAGCTGCAAATCCCGCACCGCCGCCCACACCTCGTCCGCGCCGCGCACAGCCCGATAATCGGCCAGTCCCGGCAGGCCCCACGCCCGCACCTGCTCGTGAAACGCCTGCTGCGTCGCGGCCCGCATGGGCTCCGGCTCCCACGCCCCCCAACCATAGAAGACGACGTCGAGGTTTCGCGTCTCCACAGTGGATTCGTCCAGCAATCGCACCGTGCCTGCCGCCAGATTGCGCGGATGGGCGAAAGGCGCCTCGTCCGCCCGCCGGCGTTCGCGATTGACCCGGTCAAACTCCGCCCAGGAGACATAGATCTCGCCGCGGAGCTCAATCAGGTCGGGAATCGGATTGGGCCGGCCGTCCGGCATGGTGCGGCGGAGTCCGCGGGGCAACGACCGGATCCCACCGATATGGCGCGAAATATCGTCGCCCTCCCGTCCGTCGCCGCGGGTCACTATCCGGACGAGGCGGCCCCGCTCGTAAATGGCGCTGACGGCCAGACCGTCCACCTTCGGCTCCACCGTCCACATCAATTCCTCGGCGCCGAGCCGGCGGGCCAGAACCCGCAGGAAGGAACGCAGCTCCCCTTCGTCGTAGGTCTTTTCCAGGCTTTGCATCGGCCGGCGATGCCGCCAGGTCGGAAACAGTCCGGTCCGGTCGTCGCCGATGGATGCGCCCGGACGACCGTCCGGGAAAGCCGCCTCCAGCCGGGCCAGCTCACGCACGAGTTGATCATAGGCATAATCGCTGATTTCGGGCGCCGCTTCTGCAAAGTAGAGCCGGTCATGCCGGGCGATCTCCGCCCGGAGGTTTTCGATGCGCTGCCGCGCTTCAGCCGCGGCGCCTGGCGGCGGCCGGTCCGCCGACGGCCGGCCGGCTCCGAGCAATCCGCAGGCGCCCCAAGTCACCACCAGCGCCCGGATCGCCATCCGGCGCCAACGCTCGCGACCTTGCCCCGGCCCTGTCATGTCGCCTGCAGATTTCTCCGGCGCCACGGATTCCGCAATCTCGAAATTCCCCGCCTTCCACCGCCCGCCCGCGGGCAACGGTCCCTCGATCCGAGTTGCCGCGCTTGCTTTTTGCGCGCATTGCTTCTGTTTCCTTTCTGCCACCGCAAGTCTTCCCGTCATGACCCTTTCTCCCGAGCAAAAGCAGGCGGTCGCCGCCTGGGTCGCCGCCGGCGACAACCTCGCCGCGATCCAGAAGAAACTGCTGGAACAGTTCCAGCTCTCGCTGACTTACATGGACGTCCGCTTCCTCGTGGACGATCTCGGCCTGGAGCTGAAGAGCCGCGCAGCCGGGCCGGACGCCAACGCCGACCTCTCCAAGGGCGGATCGGCTCCGCCGCCGGAGAAGAAAGGCGGCCTGCTCAGCCGGTTGAAGCAGGCCGTGGGTGGCGGCGAGGACGAGGCCGCGGCCGGCCCAGAGGACGACATCGCGGACGACGAAGCCGGGCTGCCTCCGGAGTTGCCGGACGCCCTCGGCGGGGCCACCACGGTGAAAGTGGACGTCGACCGCATTGTGCGTCCCGGCGCGGTCGTCAGCGGCAACGTGACCTTCAGCGACGGCGTCAGCGGCAAATGGGCCTTGGATCAGTACGGCCGGCTGATGCTGGAGACGGGCCGCAAGGGCTATCAACCCGCGGCGGGGGACGTCCAGGCGTTTCAAACCGAGCTCAGCCGGATCCTCCAGCGCCAAGGCTATTAAGCCCGGCGGCCGTCAAAGGCCCGGGTTGCTGCCGTTGCCGTTGGCCGGCGGGGGAAACGGGCGGCGCGCGACGGTGACCCCGGCGGCCGTCTGCGCCAAACCCACGAGCTCCTCGATCAGGACGGTCGGATCCTCCTCGTACCGCAGGCTCAGCAGGTTTCCGCGCAGGCGTTCGTACTGCGCGGGATCCGCCATCCAGCGGTCGAGCAGTTCGCCGAATTGCGCCGCGTTCTGCACCACCTCCGCGGCCCGGCCGTTGCGGAAGAATTTCACCGTCAACTTTTCCTGCGACATGACGCCGCCGAAGGCGTTGAACACGATCGGGCACTTGAAGTGGAGCGCCTTGGCGCAGGTGGTCGTGCCGCCGCGGGTCACGATGACGTCGCTCGCCTGGATCAGCAGGTGCACGAAGTCCGAATAGCTGTCGATGAAGCAGGTGAACTCGGGATGCAGCGCCCGCCAGTGGATGAGCTCGTTGTACGTGTGGTGATTCCGGCCGCAGATCATGACGGCCTGGAGCCGGTCCGCGTGCCGCAGGAGCGCGGGCAGCAGGTCGAAATGATTGTTGGCGCCGTTGGCCCCGGTCGCCAGGAACACGGTGAAGCGGTCGGACTTGAGGCCGAGTTTTTTCGTCCGGTAACGCCGCCGCTGCTCCTCCGTGAACACCTCGAGATAGGCCCGCGGCTGCATCAGGTGTCCGCGCACCCGCGACCGCTCGCGCGGCAGGCCGAGCTTGACCGCGAAGTCGCTCGCCGTCGGCGTGCGCGAGAAATAAAGGTCCACCGTCGGCTCCACCCAGTTCCAACTGTAGCCCCAGCCGCCGGAAAATTCCCCGCAGTAGGTGGCGCAGCGCACGTTTTCCGGGCCGAGCATCCGGCGCGCGAGCTGGAAGTAACCGCGATTGAGGCAGTCGTGGACGCTGAAGATCAGGTGGGGCCGGTATTCCCGCAGCACCCGCTCGAAATGCCGGCGCCCGAAGGTGACCGTCCGGCGGTTGAGCAGGCTGAGCCCCTCGACCACCGTGTAGAACGCCTTGTGCATCCACGGCGACTTCCGCTGGATCCAGTTGTAGAAACGGACCCCGCCGCGATAAAGGCGGGACGACTCCTCGAGCATCTGCTCGATGCGCACGTCGACATCGTACTGGTACAACTGGAAACACCATTCGGCGAAAGCCTGGGCCCGGGCATCATGGCCGCCGCCGGTGCTGGAAGTGAGGACGAGGACGCGCAGGGGCGGCATGGTCAGGGGGCGACGTCGAAGTAGCGGGCTTGGAAAAAGCGCCGCGGCCGCTGCGAGCCGAGGCGGACCAGCAGCGGGGCCAGCCGGATCTGGAAGAACCGGCCGATCCGCACCGTTCCGCTCCGCCGCGCCAGCAGGGCCCGGCGCAGGCCCGCGGCCGCGTGGGCGGGCGGGGGTCCGTGTCGCATCAATTCCGCAAACGCCTTCCAGCCGCGGGCCATCCGTGGCGTGAAGGTTTCCGGCTCCCGCTGCACCGTGCCGTCGAAATCCGTGCGATAGTCGCCGGGACGCAGATCGATCACGACCACGCCGGTGCCCGCGACCTCGGCCATGAGGCTCTCGCTGAGACCGCTGAGCCCCGCCTTGGCGAGGTTGTAGGCGCTCTGGAAGGGCAGCGGGAACTCGACGGCCATCGACGAGACGTTGACCAGGGCGCCGCGCCCGCGGGCCAGCATGCCGCGCAGCGCGAGTTGGGCGAGGCGGGCCGGGCTCAGCAGCATGACCTCGATCTGGCGTTGCCAGACGGCAAAGTCGGTCCGCTCGAAACCACCGTAGACGCCATAGCCGGCGTTGTTGATCACCACGTCGAGGCCGCCGGCGGCCGCCTCCGCCTCCGCCATCGTCCGCACCGCCGCCGCGCCGTCGGCGAGTTCCACTGCCAGCGGATGGAACCGCGTCCGCGCCGGCAACCGGGCCAGGTCGCGCGCCGTCCCCCACACCTCGAGACCCTCCGCCAGCAGCATGTCGGTGAACGCGCGGCCCAGCCCCGAACTGGCCCCGGTGACGAAGGCGGTGCGATAGTGATCGACCAGCACGCTCACGCCTTGCGCAGCACCAGGCAGACGTTGGCGCCGCCAAAACCGCTGCTGTTGTTCAGCACGACCTGCGGGGGCTGCGGCAGGGTCGCCCGGATGATGTTCAATCCGGCGCACTCGGGATCGAGATTCACGATGTGCGCCGACCCGGGAATGAAGCCCTCCTTGAGCGCGACGGCGCAGAACGCCGACTCCATCGCGCCGGCCAGCGAAAGCCCGTGGCCGGTGAGCGCCTTGGTGCTGCTCACCGCCGGCCGCGTCGCGCTGTCGCGAAACACCGCCTTGAGCGCCCGGGCCTCGGAAATGTCGCCGATCGGGGTCGAGGTGGCATGGGCGTTCACGTAGTCGACCGCCTCCGGGTCGGTTTCCGCCCGGCGGAGGGCGTTGACCATCGCGGTCCGCAGGCCGGCGCCGTCGGGATGCGAAATGGCCACGTTGTAGCCGTCCGAGGCCTGGCCCCAGCCGCTGACTTCGCAATAAATTTTCGCGCCGCGGCGCCCGGCCTCCTCTTCGCCCTCCACCACCAGCACCGCCGCC
Source organism: Opitutaceae bacterium (assembly GCA_046704925.1). Classification (GTDB taxonomy): domain Bacteria; phylum Verrucomicrobiota; class Verrucomicrobiia; order Opitutales; family Opitutaceae; genus Fen-1467. The sequence goes on from JBJKRD010000022.1 coordinate 5,365, forward strand.
CCGCCGGTGCCGACAAAGCCGTCCCGGCCGGTGTCGAAGGGTCGCGATGCCAGGTCCGGATTCGGCTGCAACGACAGGGCCCGCATGCCCGCGAACGGCAGGATGCTCTCGACGTTGCCGTCCTCGGCGCCGACCACGAACATGCGTTTCTGCCGGCCCAACACGATCTCGTCGTAGGCAAAGCCCAGCGCGTGCGACGAGGACGCGCACGCAGAGGCAAAACCGGTCGAGGCGCCCTTGATCTTGAAATGGGAGACGAGGTTGAAATTCACCGTGCCGGCGATCGAGGCGACGATGCCGAGCGGCGAGCAGCGCATCACCCCGAGCGTGTTCATGCGCTGCAGGTAATAGCCCAGCAGGTGCGGCGAGCCGCCCGAGGCCGCGTAGAGGCCCGTGTCGTCGTTGGACACCTCGGCGTCGGCCAGGCGCGCGTCGGCGATCGCGTCCAGCATCGCGCAATAGGTGTACAGGCCGTGCGGCGCCATGCCGCGCAGGATCTCCCGCTTGACCGCAAACCGGCTCGGATAGGTCCAGTCCTCGGGGTCGTACGAATCCGTGGCATAGCCCTTGATCGTACCCACCACCTTCACCGGCACGTCGGCCTTTTGAAAGGGCGGATAGACCTCGAAGCCGTGACGCTGGTCGCGCAGGTTCCGCGACACGGTGGCCACATCGTTGCCGATGCTCGTGACCAAGCCGATGCCGGTGATGTAGACTTTCCTCATGGACTGCCGGGCGCGCACCGCAGGGCCGATTTCAGTCGCCCGGCGCCTGCGCACCATGAATGAAGGTACAAACCTGCCCGGTCAACGCGGGAACGTGAAGTCCGTCCGGGCCGCGCCGCCGCTCACGCGTTGACCGCGGCCGGCAGCGGTGCGGGCTCGCCAGTGGCGGCGGCCGGGCTTTCCACCTCGACCGCGACCTCCTCGGCGTAGCCAAACGTGAGCGTGATTTCCTCCGCGATGGCCGCCTTGTCCTGCCCCACGCGGATCGCGCCCTCGAACGTGGCCAGCGGCACCTTGAGGCGTTTCGGCTTGATCGAGAGGCTGAGCACGTCGCCCGGCTTGCACATCCGGTGGCAGCGCACGCCCTCGCAGGAGGTGAAGAAAATCGTCTGGGGACTCACGATCTTGCCCGGCTCGCCCGCGCCGCCCTCGAGCAGGAAGAGCACCGCGAGCTGGCCAAGGGCCTCGAGCATGATGGACGCCGGCATGACGGGGTTGTCCTTGAAATGGCCCTGCAGGAAGAACTCCTGACCGCCGATCCGGTACTTGGCGCTGGCGCCCTGCGAACTCACCGAGGCCTCGTTGAGGAACAGGAACGGCGGCTGGATCGGCATGACCGACGCGATCTGCTCGATGGGCAGGTACTTCGTCGGCTTCGGCAACGGCAGCCCGCGAACCTTGCATTCCATGAATTGCTTGACGTCGCCGAGGGTGCGCAGCTGGCGCAGTTCCTCGTTGTTGATCGACATCTGCAGCACGTCCTCCACGAGGATGACGATTTCCATCATCGTCAGCGAGTCGATCCCCAGATCCTCGATCAGGCGCAGGTCGTCGTCGGGGTTCTTGAGCTTGGCGCGCAGATCGGGCTCCACGTACCGCTCGATGATGCCGAGCACGATGGCGGGCAGGTGCTCGGTATTGCCGGTCTTCCGAAACTGGCAGGCCGCCTCGTAGGTCGACGCCGAGCATCGTTTCAGGGCCTCCCGCAAGTACGCATCGTCCTCCGGGGTAAATGGTTTCGCCGGCCCCGTCAGCGGTTTGGCGGTCCCGGCGCTAGAATCGACAACGTGTGCCATGTTGCGCTTTCTTAGTTTATGGCCGTTCAGGCTGTAAACTCTAATCTTCTTGGTGTCTCCGATGATGAAAAAGTGGCCGGCACCTTCCTCATCTGGATTTTCTGGTCCGCCCTAGGTAATGCATCGCCGCGGAAAGTTCCAAGCAGAATTCGGGCCAGGGGGATTCCCCTAGGGGGCGGCCGGTGCCGGGCCGACCCCGGACCCGCGGCGGGGGCAGTATCCGTTTGCGTGAAAACCGGCCCCGCGCATAAGGAAGATTGACCTTGTCCGCCGATTCCACCAGCGCGCCGCCGAACGCCGCCGGCCGTCCGCCGCCGGTTTATCTGATCACCCACGAATTCTTTCCCCGGCGCGGCGGCATCGCGACCTTCGCCGAGGAAATCGCCCGTGCCGCCGCCGGTCTCGGGCATGAGCTGGAGGTCTGGGCGCAGGCGGCGCCGCCGGGCACGATCGAGAAGCCCTGGCCTTTCCGCCTGCGGCGGCTGCCCCTCCGCGGCACCCACGGCCTGCGCTGCCAGGTCCGCCTGATGCGCGAGTTCATCGCGCGGCGCCGGGAACTGCGCCGCGCCACCGTGTATCTCCCCGAGCCGGGACCCATCCGGGCGATGATGTGGCTGCAGTTCTTCTCCGGCTTCCGCCCCCGGCGCCTGGTGCTCACCTTCCACGGCTCCGAGATTCTGCGTTTCCACCGCGGTCCGCTCAGCCGCTGGCTGACCCGGCGTTTGGTCCGGCGGGCCGGCCGCATCAGCGTCCTCACCGGCTACACCCGCCAGTTGCTTTGCGAGCGGTTTCCCGAGGCCGCGGCCAAGACCTACCTCACTCCCGGCGCCCCGCGGGCCGATTCCGGCAACACGGCACCGGCACGCCCGGCCCGCGGCGATCGCACGGTCATCCTCACGGTGGGCCGTCTCCATCCGCGCAAGGGGCAGCTCTTCATCGTCGAAGCCCTCCAGGCGCTGCCGGCCGGCCAACGCCGCCGCGTCGAATACTGGCTGGTGGGCGGCCACAGCAAGGAGAACTACGAGGCGCGCCTGCGCGAAACGGCGGCGCGGTCCGACCTGGCGGTGCGCTTTCTCGGCGACGTGCCCGATGACGAGCTCGACCGCCTGTATGCCCGCGCCGACATCTTCGCCATGACCAGCATCAATCACCGGCAGAGCGTGGAGGGTTTTGGCCTCGTCTACCTCGAAGCCGCCGCCCACGGGCTGCCGGTGGTGGCCCATGCGGTGGGCGGGGTACCCGAGGCCGTGGTTGACGGCGTGACCGGCTTCCTCGTTCCGCCCGCGAACCAGCCGGCCCTCACCGCGGCCTTCGCCCGCCTGATCGATGATCCCGCCCTGCGCGATCGCCTCGGCGCCGCCGGCCGCGAATGGGCGCGCCAGAACAGCTGGGTCCGGTCCGCCGACCTGCTCTTCAACCGCGACGGCTGGAAAATCACCGGTTGACTTGGGCCGGGGCCGGCGGTTTCTCCCCGTTGGCATCGTCCGCATGATAAATTCCCGCGTCCAGGTCACCGTCCGCTACGCCGAGACCGACATGATGGGCATCGTGTACCACGGCAGCTACCTGCCCTGGTTCGAGATCGGCCGCACCACCCTGCTGAAGGATCACGGCATTTCCTACCGCGAACTGGAGGCGGAGGGCTTCCGCCTGCCGGTGCTGGAGGTGGGCGTCAAGTATCTCCGCCCCGCCTTCTACGACGACACGCTGGAGATCCTGACCACCCTGGCGGAGCGGCCCCTGCTCCGCATCAGCCTGGCCTACGAGGTGCGGCGCGGCGACGAACTGCTGGCCACCGCCCACACGGCCCACGCCTTCATTGACCGCGAGGGCCGTCCGGTCCGTCCGCCGCCGTTTTTCAACCAACGGATGCGGGAACTGTTCCCGTAGCCTCCGGCGGCGGCAGGCCCGCGGCATATTCCGCC
>JBJKRD010000023.1:0-7735 GCA_046704925.1 Opitutaceae bacterium
GGCCGAGGGCCGCGGCGAGGCGCTTGGACCCGAGCGCCGCGGCATCATTCATGGTTCATCCCCGGGGTCGCGAATCGCTCCAGCTCCGGCGTCACGATCAAGCCATCGACCCCGTGACGCTCGAGCATCTGCAGGCCGTCCACGGTCCCCAGCACGCAGGCGGCCGTGGCCAGGGCGTCGGCCGCCATGGCCGACGGCGACACCACCGTGACACTCGCCACGCCCGACACCGGCGTGTCGTCGCGCGGATCGAGGATATGGTGCCCCGGGCCGCCATCGGGGCAGCGACGTTCGTAGTCGCCCGAGGTGCACACCGCGGCGTCAGACACCCGGATCCGGTCGATCACCTGCGCCGGTTCGCGCGGATGCCGGATGCCGACGGACCAGGGCCGGCCGCTCGCGTTGCATCCGCCCAGATAGAGGTCTCCCCCGGCATCGATCGAGAAATTCGTCAGGGGCCGCAGCTCCTGCGCGGCGAGATCGACTGCCAGACCCTTCGCGACCGCCCCCAGGTCGAGCACCAGCGGCCGGCCCAGCGTGACGGTCCGCTCCGCGGGATCGAGGTGAACGTCCCGATAGCTGACTGCCCCGTCGAGCACGCGGGCCGAACCCGTCGCCTGCCCGCTGCGAAATTCGCGCCGGAACCCGCGCCGCTCCATCCGCCCGCCCACGGTGGGATCGAACGCGCCGCCGGTCTCGTCTGCGACCTGCAGCGCAAATTCAATCACCCGGTAAAGCATGGTGCTGACCGGAACGGCGATGCCGGTCTGCGCGGAGAGACGCCGCAACTCGCTCCGGGGATCAAATCGAGAGCAGGTCTCCTCGACGCACCGGAACCAGGTCATCGCGCGGTCGACGGTCTCCTCGCGCTCCCGCCGCTCGGGGTGGCTTTCGCCGAGGCCCGACACTTCGATCGTGACCACGGTGCCCATCAGGGCTTCGGAACGCAGGTAGCCGCCGCTCATTGGGCCTTAATCAGTGCCAGCGCCACCGCCTCGTAGAAGGCGTCCGAACTTTCAGTAGCGCGCGAAACCAGGTCGATGTTGGCGCTCTGCCGCGCGACCACCTCGCCCGGGAGCGGGGCGATGACGTCCCTCGAGTAGCGCGTGAAACACTGCGCAATGGAGGCGGCGATGATTCGTCCGTGACGGATGACGACCAACGCTTGCAGATCACCGTGGGGGCAATGGCCCCAAGCGGTGTAGGTCCCATCCTTGAAGTGCCTGATCCCCGCCGCCGCCCGGGCCGCGACTGCGATCAGGTGAAAGCGATGCGCGGGCGGGCGGTAGGTGCGAACAAACCCCGCGGCGTAGACCATCAACACGGCCGCCGAACCCAGGGCGACCAGACAGCCACTTTTCGACGACAGCCCGGGGAATTTCTCCCGCTCGTAAACCAGTGGATAATCGCCCAACACCGAATTCAGCGCCGTTCTTTTCCTCGGATGGTCACCGCCGGGCATCGCGCAGGAGATTTTTTACAGAAACCCGGCCGTGGCCAGCCCGTTCTCCCGGGCGAATCGACAGGACCCAGCCTGTGACTTGAGTCGTCCGAAACTGGCGCGGTGGGCGGGACTCGAACCCGCGACCGACGGTTTAGAAAACCGTTGCTCTATCCGGCTGAGCTACCACCGCTTGAAACCCGTGGCTGACGGGATAACCGTGGCCTTTTCCATCGACAAGGTTAAAGCCCATGCCCTCCCAATGGGTCCAAGTGACCTGCCCTTCCTGCTTTCAACATTTCCGTCTGCTCGCGCCGCCGCCGGGTGAACTGCCGGCGGACCTCGACTATGATTGTGAAATCTGCTGCCGGCCGATGATCGTCCACGTCGAAATCTCGAACGGCGATATCTGGGCGGAGGCCCGGGGCATCAACGAATAACGCCACCGGATATCCGCCGCCCCCGCCGCCCAAACGGCACTTGACTTGCCTTACTCGCATACTAAGTTCGCCCTTCTTTCCGGTCACCGGGTGGTAGCTCAGCTGGTTAGAGCGTCTGCCTGTCACGCAGAAGGCCGCGGGTTCGAGTCCCGTCCATCCCGCCACCGTTGACGCTCCCGGCACCCCGCGAAGGGCCTCCCGCATGCCGCCGAGCCGTCCGGGCGACCGATCCCTTCCCCCCGGCATGGCCCGCGCCATTTCCTTGGACATCGGGCTCCGGCCGGGTTTCCTGCTCCGGACCGAGCGTGCTCCGTCCCATGAATCGCTTCAGACTCGACTGGTTCGTTCCCGGCCTGGCCGGGGCGGTCGTCCTCGCCTGGATCTATCCGTTGGCCGGCGCCCACAACGGTCCCCTGCCCACGAAGCACCTGATCGAGGCGGGCATCGTGGTCATCTTCTTTCTGCACGGCGTGGCGCTCCCGCGCGAGGAACTGCGGCAGGGGCTGACCAACTGGCGCCCCCACCTGCTGGTCCAGACCTGGACCTACGTCGTGTTTCCGCTGCTGGGACTGCTGCTGATCGCGATCGTCGGCTCCGCGCTGCCCCCGGACCTGCAACTCGGCTTCTTCTACCTGGCCGTCCTGCCCTCGACCATCGCCTCGTCGGTTCTGTTGACGGCGGCCGCGGGCGGCAACGTGGCCGCGGCGGTCTTCAGCGCGGCGGCGTCGAACCTGTTGGGGGTGGTATTGACGCCCCTGTGGATGAGCTGGCGTCTGAGCGAGCACAATGCCCATTTTCCGATCGCCACGGTGATCGCAGGGATCTTCGTCCTGCTGGTGCTGCCGATGGCCGCCGGACAGCTCGTGCGCCCCTGGCTGGGCGCCTGGGTCCGCCGGCACCGGCCGCGCCTGGCGATCCTCGACCGGCTGATCATCATCGGCATCGTCTACACGACCTTCTGCGACTCCTTCGCCGACCACGCGTGGGCGGGCACCCAGGCGACGACCCTCGTCATCACGCTCGCGGCGACGCTGGCGTTGTTCGTCGTGGCCGCCACCGGCGTCTGGCTCGCCGCGCGGACCCTGCGGTTTGCGCGCGAGGATGCCATCATGACGCTGTTTTGCGGTTCGAAGAAGACCCTGGCCGCCGGCGTGCCGATGGCCCACCTGATCTTCGGATCCTACGCCGGGCTGGCGGCCGTGCTGCTGCCCCTGATGCTGTACCACCCGCTCCAGATTCTCCTCTGCAGCGTGCTCGCGGAGCGGTTTAATCCGCGACCGGGCTGAGGCGGGCCTCGTCGCAGATCAGATTCTCCAGGACGCGGCGCCAACACTCCCGTTCCGCCGGGCTTCCGTGTCGCACCAGCCCGTGATCGATCCGGTCCTCGTCCGGTTCGTCGATCCCGCACCGCGGGTCCCCGGGCAGATCGGGCAACACCCGCCGGGCGATGGCCCAGCACGCCCAGGCCCGCCAACGGCGTTGTTCGCCGCGAGGCGCGCGCACCCGCCCCGCCAGATGCTGATAGTGGACCCGCGGATTGCCGATAAAGACGTCCGCCGGCGTCCGGGCCAGAAGCCACGCCACCGCGGCATACGGCGGCGGCCAGGGCGGGATTCCGGCCGCCCCGGGGTCGGTCAAATCGGCGCCAAACGCCCGATCGAGACAAAGGAGCGCGCGCGCCGCGCGGCGCCGCTGCCAGAGGTACTGGCCGTATTCCAGCAGCGTGAGGTAAAACGCGGGACCCCGTTCCCGTCCATGCCTCCGCACGTCGCGCCAATCCATGCAGGCACGTGACGCGGGCAGATGGGGACAGAACGGCAGGGCATCCATCGTCGGCAGGGCAATGAACCCCGCGGCGGCAAAAGGTCAACGGGCCCGGGCCCACGCGCAGGATTGGCTTGGCGTGGCCCGCGGTTTGCGCGACAAGAAGTGAACCCTTGAACACCGACGCCGACAGCTGCGCCGCCGTACCGGAGAAAGTCTTCGAAATCGGAGGTTGGCGGCGCTTCGCCCTCCGGTTGTTGGGGGTGGTGGCGCGGCTGTGGGGCCGTTCCCTGCGCTTTGCCCTGACGCCCGAGGACCGGCGCAATATCACCAACAACGAGGAGCCGTTGACGATCGTGCTCTGGCACAACCGTCTGTTCCTCGCGGCCGAAATCGTCCGACGATACCGCCGCCGACCCGCGTATGCGCTGGTCAGCGCCAGCCAGGACGGCGCCTGGCTCGCCGCGTTCTTTTCGGCGATCGGCCTGCGCACGGTGCGCGGGTCGAGCACCCACCTGGGCCGCGAAGCGGTTTCGGCCCTGATCGAACGGCTGCGCGCCGGGTTCGACATCGGCATCACCCCGGACGGACCCCGGGGCCCGATGTACGACTTCAAGGGCGGCGCCTATATCGTCACGCGGCGGGCGGGCGCCCCGGCCCTGTTGATCGGCAGCCGTTATCAAACCGCGCGACGGCTGAAGAGCTGGGACGGCTTCTACCTGCCCATGCCCTTCTCCCGCGTGCAGCTATTCTGCCGCGTGGTGACGCCCGCGGAACTGCGGGCCCCGGAAATGACCATGCAGGCCCTTCGGGACCGGCTCCTGGCGATCAATCCGGACTAGGTGCGCCCGCCGGCGCCGGCACGGCCGTCTAGAACGACGGTTCGACCGTCACCCCCTGGCCCGGCTCGGCGGTGTAGTCGTTGCCGACGCACCACGTGAGGTCATTCAGCAGGAATTTGAAGACGACGGGCACTGTCGCGTCGCTGATCGTGACTGTCCACTCGTTGTCACCGATGCAATCCATCGCGAGACCCCGGTCCCAACTCAGACCCGGACCCTCGCCCCGGACATAAAGCGTATTGCCGAAGCCGACGTCGATCTTCGCTGTGATCTTGGTACTGGTGGTTTTGACCGCAGCCTTCTTGGCCGGAGCCGGGTGCGGTTTGACCGCGGGCGCCGCAGGCGCCTTGGGCTCGGGAGCCTCGGATGGCATCACCGCGGCCGGCTTTGCCGTCTTGGCAGGCCTGGCGGTCTTGGTAGTGTTCTTTTTCATTGGTCAGCTGTCTTTGCCTGTTTTTTTGGAAGCTATGCAACCGAATCCGATGATGGTTGGATCCTCGCAACCCCTAGCAATAGCAAATTGAGGACCAACATTACAGTCGGGAAAAAAGATCATCGCCCGCTCGCGGCCCGCCGGCGAAAAATAGATTTACTCATTCGGCGCCATCGCCCTAAATGCGACCCTTCCAAGGGGGGCAGTAGCTCAGTCGATAGAGCGCCTCGTTCGCAACGAGGAGGTCGCCGGTTTGAGCCCGGTCTGCTCCACCAAGCTGCGGCGGAGGGTTGGCGTATCACATCTTTCAGGGAGGAAGCGTCTTGTGACAGGGCGTCCGTTTTGAGGGGAGTGAATGCAAGCAGTATGCAGGACAAGGAAAGGCGACGATTCGCGACCTCTGGGGAAACTTCCCGGCCAATCCTGCGTCACTCATGGCTTCAACCCAACCCCCTGCCACATGAAATCGTTTCGTTTCATCGCCACGGCCTTTGCCGCCGTTTTGTTGACCTCAGCGCTCGCCTTCGCCGCCGACCCATCCGGGACTTGGAAATGGTCGGTTCCCGGGAGAGACGGCCAATCCCGCGATATCACCCTCAAGCTCAGCCTCGCCAACGGCCAGCTCACCGGGAGCATCACCGGTTTCCGGGGAGAAGATACGCCCATCAGCAACGGCTCGTTCAAAGACGACCAAGTGGCGTTCTCTGTCGTTCGCGAATTCAGGGGCAACAAGTTCGAGTCCAAGTACCAGGGCAAACTCGAAGGCGACACCATCAAGGGCACTTTCGAATTCACGGGCCGGGACGGCCAGTCCATGAGTCGGGACTGGACGGCGACCCGCGAGAAATAACCCCGCCTGAATCCGGGCGCGGCCCCGTTCCGCGCCGGATCCTCTTCGACCGCGCGCCCCCCGGCGCGCGGTTTTTTGTCCCCCCGCCCCCGGGTCTCCGGGGTCAGGTCGCCTCGCGGACAAACTGCGCGAACAACATCTTGCCCCCGCCGGAGGGCAACACGCTCGTAATTTCCGCGTTGATTCTCTGCCCGACAAAGGCGCGGGCGGCGCTGACCACCACCATCGAGCCGTCATCCAGAAAGCCCACCGCCTGCCCCTCCTCTTTCCCCGGTTTCACCAGGTCGACCTCGATCGTATCGCCCACCAGGAACTCCTGGCGAAGCGCCCGGGCCAGCGTGTTGAGGTTGAGCCAGGGCACGCCGTGGAACTCCGCCATCTTGGCGAGACTGTAGTCGGTGGTGAGCAGCTTGGCGCGCATGGACTGCGCCAGAAAAACCAGCTTCGCGTCCACGTCCTGCCGTTTGCTGACTTCGCTTTCGTGGATCCGAAGGTCGAGGTGCTTGATCCGCCGCAGATCGTTGAGCACCTCCAATCCCCGCCGGCCCCGCGCCTGTTTGAGCGGCTCGGACGAATCCGCCACCCGCTGCAATTCGTCGAGCACAAAACGCGGAATGACCAGCGCGGCGTTGATGAATCCTGCCTCGCAGACCTTCGCCACGCGACCGTCGATCAGCGCGCTGGTGTCGACCACCACCAGCGGGACATCCACCTCGTGCGGCACGAATCGCACATAGGGAATCACCAGGTTGAATTCATCCTTCCCCCGCAACGCAATGACCGTGCCCAGGTAGGCACAGATCAGAAACAGCGACAGCCGGAACAGATACACGACCTGCGGATCGCCATTCTCGAACAGCGGCGAACTGGAGATGAAATAGGCCACCAGCGCCCCCACCGCCAGGCCGAACGTCAGCGCCGTCAGACCCCGGACCGAGAAGCCCTTCAGCATGATGTCGACCAGCACCACCAGCAGGCCGATGAACAGGCCGATAAAGGTGGCGCGCAGCCGATAGGCATCCCATTCCTGAATCGTATAACAGACCAGCCAGCCTCCCGCCGCGCAGATCGCAATGAAGACAAGCCGAATGGGCAGCAGGGTTTTGTTCATGGCTGGAGCGGTCGCGGGCGCCCGGTCACTTGATCCACAAGATCAGAAAAGGCAGGAGAATGAAGATCACCATCACAATATAGAGCACAACGACCGCCCGTCGGGCCTTGGTCTTTTCCTCCATCCTGTCGGTCATGAATTTTATCAGACTACGACGCCACCAACATGACAACGCAATAGTGGCCCCGACCGGAGCCGGTTGCCCCGCCGGATGGATCCGGGACGGACTCGACATCGCGCGCCCCCGGCGATTCCTTTGGGGGCGTGCTTGAGCAATTGACCGTCCTCGCCCCCGGGCTGCTCGGGGCCTCCGTCGCCCGGGCCGCCCGTCACCGCGGCGTAGTGCGCCGCATCGTGCTGTGGTCCCGCCGCCCGGAGACTCGGCTCCGCCTGCGGGAACAGCCTTGGTGCGACGAGGTGCGGGATTCGCCACCGGAGGCGGTGCGCGGGGCGGATCTGGTGGTGCTCGCCACGCCGGTCGACCAGATCATTCCCCTGGTGCGCGCCATCGGCCCGCATTTGGCGCCGGGGGCCGTGGTCACCGACGTCGGCAGCGTCAAGGGCGAGATTGCCCGGCTCGGCCAGGCCGCCCTGCCGTCGGCGGCCCGCTTCGTCGGCGCGCACCCCATGGCCGGGTCGGAGAAGACCGGTTGGGAAAACTCCTCCGAGGCCCTGTTCGAGGGACGCGTGTGCTTTGTCACCCCCCGGCCCGACACGGACGCCGCCGCCCTCGAACTCGTCGTGCGCTTCTGGCATGATCTCGGCGCCGAGGTGATGACGGTCGATCCCGACAAACATGACGAGATCGTCGCGCAGATCAGCCACTTGCCGCAGGTTGTCGCCACCACGCTTTG
>JBJKRD010000024.1:0-16731 GCA_046704925.1 Opitutaceae bacterium
GCCACGGCCGGCGTGGACCGCACGGCGCCACCGGTCTGGAGCCACCACGCCAGGCCGCCGACCTCGAGCGACGGGCCGGTCACGGCGGCCGTGTGGGCCGGGGAGAAACGGAACATGGCGGGCGGCGGCGGCGCGGCGGACAGCGAACCGGCGACAAAGGCGAAGCCGATGGATCTCAGAGGGAAGAGCATTGTGGGAGTGGAATTGCGGGGGGTGGACGTGGCTGCGGGCTTTAAGCGGTAAGCAGTAAGCTCACTTGAGTCTTGGTCGATGGATGGATGGCGTGGAAGCTTGAGGCTTATCGCTTACGGCTTGTCGCTCATTCCGCGCGCAACGCCTCGACGGGGTTGACGCGGGTCGCGCGCAGCGCCGGCGCGAGGCAGGCGAAAACCGTCACGAGGGTGAGGAGCACGACCGTCGAGCCCCAGACCCAGGGATCGTCCCGTCCCACCCGGTACAGGAAATTCTGGAGAACGGCGTGGCCGAGCACGACCAGGGCCAGGGCGGCGGACAAACCCAGCGCCAGGCCCAGGACCAGCTGCCCGGCGGCCTGACGGAGAATCATCCGGAAGATCATCGGGGCGTCCGCGCCCAGGGCCATGCGGATGCCGTATTCGGCGATCCGCTGGCTGACGGCGAAGGACATCACGCCGTAAAGTCCGATGGCCGCAAGGAGCACGGCGATGCCTCCAAAGATGGAAAACAGCCCGGCGAGCAGCCGGTTCTGCGCGAGCGCCTCGTCGATCAGGCGGTCGGCGGTGTTGACCATGTAGATCGGCTGGTCCCGGTCGAGGCGCGCCATCGCCTGGCGCAGCGGCTCGGCCCAGGTGGCGGGCGCCCCGCCCCGCCCGCGCACCACGAGGGTGACCCAGCGCTGCGGCGCCTGCGCCAGCGGCTGGAAGATGCCGGCGCCGTCCGACTGACCGTCGTACGGCCCCTGCATCCGCGTGTCGGGCGCGACGCCGACGATGGTGAGCCACGGGGTGAACAGGTTGGGGCCCTGCGCCAGGCGCAGGCGGCGCCCCAGCGGACTGTCGTTGCCGAAATGGCGGCGCGCGAACGCCGCGTTCACGATCGCCACCGGGGGCCGGTCGTAGCTGTCGGCGGCGGTGAAGTCGCGGCCCGCCGCCATCCGCAGGCCCATCGCCCCGAAATAGCCGTCGGAGACCGGCTCGATCGCCGCCACCGGACGGGCGTGCTCATCCGGCGGCGGGACGCCCTCGACCTCATAGGCGCCGGTCTGGGAGATCGCCAGGCGGAAGCGGGTGGTGAGCGCCGCCGCCGCGAAAGGCGGATCGGCGCGCAGGGCCTGCAGGACGCGGTCGAAGAACTGCCCGAGGTCCCGCGGGGTCGGGTGATCGGCCTGGAAAAGCGTCATGCGGGCGGTGAGCACCGCCGCGGGATCGTAGCCCCAGTTGATCCGCTGTTGGTTGCGGATCGAGCGGATCATGAAGGTGGCGACGATCAGCAGCGCGGTGGTCAGCCCGATCTGGAGGACGACCAGCCCGCGAATGATGGTCTGCACGCGGCGGCCGGTGCCGCCGCGTCCGCCCTCCCGCAGGAACTGGAGGGGGCTGGCGCGCGAGGCCAGCCAGGCCGGCACCATCCCGGACAGCAGGGCCGCCGCGACGGTGACGAGGATGGTCAGCGCGAGCACCCGGCCGTCGAGCGCGAAGGTGACCCAGGCGGGCGGCGGGGCGCGGAGGGAGCGGGCCTGCCGCAGGAGGCCGTCGGTCGCCCACAGTGCGAACAGCGTGCCGCCCAGGGCCCCGGCCGCCGCCAGGGCGAGGCTCTCGACCAGCATCTGCCGCAGGAGATGCCAGCGGGTGGCCCCGAGCGCGCTGCAGACGGCGAGGTCCCGGGCCCGCCGGGTGGCGCGGGCGAACTGCATGTTCATCACGTTGACGCAGGCGATGAGCAGCACCACGCCGACGGCCCCGAGCATGAGATAGAGAATCTGGCGCAGTTGCGGCCCGAGGAAGGCTTCGGCGAACGGGGTCACCTGCGCGGCCGCCAGGTTGCGGTTGGTCTCCGGATACTCCGCGGCGTAACGCCGGGCCAGGGCGGTGAACTCGGCGGCGGCCTGATCGCGGGTCACGCCGGGCTTCAGCCGTCCGAGCACCGCGCCGCCGAAGCCCTGCGGATCGTTGCGTGGCCGGGGCGTGAATTCCTGGAACATCGGCGCCCAGACCTGCTCGTTCAGCGGAAAGCTGAAGCCGGGCGGCATCACGCCGACGATCGTTCCGGCGCGGCCGTTGACGCGCACGGCCCGGCCGACGATGTCGGCCGCGCCGCCAAAATCCGTCTGCCAGATCTGGTGGCTGATGATGATGGTCTTCGCGGCGCCCGGCGCGTCGTCCGCCGCCGCAAAGTCGCGGCCGAGCACCGGCGCGACCCCGAGGGTGCGGAAGAAGTTGTGGGTGATGTAAACGCCGCCGTAACGGCGCGGCGCGTCCTGAAACGCCAGGTTGATGCTCAGGCGCGCCCCGTAGAGGGCGAGTTCCGCGAAGGCCTGCTGGCCCGCGCGCCAGTCGAGAAAGTCGGCGCTGCTGGCGCCGCCGATCGGCTGGCTCCGGTTGGTGTTCACCAGGCTGACGGACATCAGCCGCTCGGCGTGCGGGAAGGCCGGCGGGCGGATCATCAGGCCGTTGACCACGCTGAACATCGTCGCGACGCCGCCGATGCCAATGGCGAACACGAGGACGGCCAGCGCCGAGAAGGAGCGTTCCTTCGTGAGGGCGCGACGGGCGAATTTCAGGTCGGAGAGCATGGGGACAATTGCCGATGGTGGAGTGCCGAACCGGGAGGGGCAGGTGGCGGATGTAGCGGTCGGCTTCAAGCGGCAAGCGATAAGCTCTGGGCGCGGCTTCGCTGTGACGGTTCTGGGTTGGCTTAAAGCCTACGGCTTTTCGCTTATTGCTTATCGCCTATTCCGCGCGCAGCGCCTCCACGGGGTCCACGCGGGCGGCCCGGCGCGCCGGCAGCCAGCACGCCAGCGTGGCGACGGCGAACAGCAGCAACGACACCGCGGCAAACACCCCCGGATCCGTCGGTTCGATATCGAAAAGCAGGCTGCGCAAGAACCCGGTGAGCCAAAACGCGCCGCCTACGCCGACCAGCAGGCCGACGACCGCCTTGCCGAGCCCTTGCCGGAGAATCAGCGCGTAGATCTGGGCGCGGGTCGCGCCGAGCGCCCCCCGCACGCCGATCTCGCGCGTGCGCTGCGCCACGTCGTGGGCGAGCATCCCGTAGATGCCGATCGCGGCGAGGAGCAGCGCGAGGACCGCGAACGCTCCGAGCAGCAGCATGACGCCGCGGCGGTTCAGCAACAGGCCGTCGATGTCGCCTTGCAGCGTGCTCGTGGAATACAGCGGCAGCGTCGGGTCGATTTCGCGCAGCTTCTGCCGGACGAGCGGCACCATGTCCGGCAGCCGGCGCGACGTACGCAACAGCATGGAGAAACCCGGAAAGCCCTGTTGCTGCAGCGGGAAAAACACAAACGGCAGACCTTCGCGATTCTCCGGCCCGTGAAAACGGGCCGATTCGACGACGCCGACAATCACCGGCCACTCCACATGGGGCGGCGGCGGACCGCGCAGGGCCAGCGCCTGCCCCACCGCGCTGCGTCCCGGAAAGAGCCGCTCCGCGAGGGCGCGATCGATGATGTAGGCCGGACGGCTCTGGACCGTGTCGGCATCCGCAAAGTCCCGCCCGGCGACCAAACGGATGCCCATGGTGGCAAAGAAGCCCGGCGACACGCCCAGGGTGGCCACGTTCTTGGTCGATTCCTGCGCCGCCGGTGTCGCCTCCGGCGCGCTGCAGGCGCTGATCAGGAACTGGCCCGCGACCGGCAGGTGCGAGGCGAGCGCGACCGACTCGACGCCGGGAATCTCGCGCAGCCGGGTCAGCAACTGCTGCTGGATGCCGGCATATCGTTCCAGGTTGCGATACGACCGCGGCAGCGCGACGCGGCCGTGCACGATGTGCGCGGCGTCGAACCCCGGCGGGACGGCCAGCACGCGCGCGAAGCTGCGCAACAACAGCCCCGCGCCGACGAGCAGGACAAGGGCGATCGCAAACTGCCCGGTCACGAGCGCGGCGCTGATCACCCGCGCGCGGCCCGCGAGCGTGGCGCTGCGACCGCCGGATTGGATGAGCCCGACGAGGTCGCCGCGCGCGAACCGCCACGCCGGCAGCAGCCCGATCCACAGCGAGACGAGCGCGGAGAGCGCGATCGTGGCGGCCAGCACCGTGCCGTCGATGGTCACCGGCGGCGCCTCGCGCACGACCGTCGCCAGGTAGCGGTTGATCACCGGCAACCCCGCCGCGGCCAGCGCGACGCCGAGCGCCGTTCCGATCGTGGTCAAAAGCGCGGTCTCGGCGAACAGCCGGCGGGCGAGCGCACCCCGGCCCGCACCGAGCGCCTGGCAGATGGCCAGCTCAACCTGCCGGGCATTCGCGCGCGCGAGCATGAGGCTCGCGATGTTGACGCATCCGATCAGCAACACGAAGAGCACGCCGGCCTCCAGCAGCAGCAACGGGGCCCTTACGGATGCCGCCTGTTCCGCGCGCACGCGGCCGGCGCCGAGCCGGTGCTGCGCGTGCGCAAGAAAGCGGCGCAGCGCCGGGCCGGCGCTCGTTTCCTGAAACCGCTGTTCCAGCGACGTGAGCTGGGCCAGCCCGGCCGCCACGCTCACGCCGGGCCTCAGCCGCGCATACATGCGCGGCGCGATTGTGATCTCATGCCGCTGCTGCGCATCGGCCTGCTGCGGCCGCCACTCGAACGGCTTGAACAGGTGGGCGTCGATGTTGAACGACTCGAGCCTCCGCGGCGCCACGCCGACGATGGTGTAAGGCTCGCCGCCGACCTGGACCTCCCGGCCGATTACCGCCGGATCGGCCCGGAAGGTGCGCTCCCAGAATGACTGCGTGAGCACAATCACGCGATCTTCGCCGGGCGTGCTGTCGTTCTCGGTAAAGAACCGGCCGAGCAGGGGCTGCACCCCGAGCACGGTGAAAAAATCCGCCGTCACCCTCGCGCCGATTTCGCGAAGGGGTTCGGCGTCCTCGCCGAAGGTCATCGACCAGGTGCGCCACAGCGCGAACCCGCTGAACCGGTCGGCGTGCGCCCGGTAATCGAGATATTGCGGGATGCTCATCGGCCGCCGGGTGGTGCCGGTGCTGGCATACGTGTTGTAGATCTCGACGAGCTGGCCCGAATCGCGGAACGGCATCGCCTTCAGCAGCAGGCCGTGCAGCACGGAGAGAATGGCGGTGTTGGCGCCGATGCACAGCGCCAGCGTCACGATCACCGCGAGGCTGAAGCCGCGCGCGCGGTACAAAGCGCGGCCGGCCGGCCGCAGGTGTTGCCGCAGCGACGCGAGCCAGACGATGGCCCACGCGTCCCATTCCGGGGCATTGTTGGTTTTCATCGCGGGGTGGGCGGCCGGGGCGCGGGGGCGGGCCCGCCCGCCGGCGAGTTGAGGGAGGCGTAGCGGAGGTCGTTCATGGAGGCAGGAAGCCGGAAGCCGGGGATGCGGGGATCGAAGTACTTACTCCGCGCGCAGCGCCTCCACGGGATCCACGCGGGCGGCCCGGCGGGCCGGCCCATAGCTCGCGAGCGTCGCGACGCCGAGCACCAGGATGGAGGCCGCCGCCAGCGCCAGCGGATCGGCCGGATTGATCCCATATAATTCGCTGCGGGCCAGCACGCCCGTGCCGATGGCCGCAGGCAGACCGAGGCACACCCCCAGCAATGCCAGCCCCAGGCCCTGGCGCAGAACGAGCCAGACGGCGTCGCGGGGCGTCGCCCCGATGGCAATGCGGATGCCCAGCTCGCGCGTCCGGCGGGCCATGGCGTAGGCCACCACGCCGTAGAGCCCGGTTACCGCCAGCACGAACGCCAGTCCGCCCAGCACGCCGCCCAGCCAGGCCAGGATCCATTGCGGCAGCATCACCAGCCGCAGCGAGCTGGCGACGGTGTCGAACCTGAACGCGGTCATCGCCGAATCCATCCGGTGGAGCGCCTCGCGGACCGGGGTCACCAGTTGGCCGGGAGACCGCCGTGGATTGACGATCAGCATCAGGTCCCCGGCCGGCTCCTGTCGCAGCGGCAGGTAAAACATCGGTTCCCAGCGGATGTGATCGCCCACCATGGCAGCGTCGCGGACGACGCCGACGACTTCGCGCGGCAGCAGCCCGGTGCGGCCGGCGACGAAAGTCTGACCCACGGGGTTCTGACCCGGCCACAAGTTGCGGGCGAAGGACTCGTTGACGATCGCCACCCGCCCGCCGGCGCGGTTGTCGTGGACCGTGAAATCGCGTCCGTGCAGCAGCGGAATCCCGAGGGCCGCAAAGTAGCCTGGATCGACAACGTTGCAGAGCACCGGTCGTCCGGCGGCGTCGCCGGCGACCTCGTCTCCCGGGGCCCGGACCTGGAAGGGCCGGCCGCCCAGCACGCCGCCCGCCAGCGTGACCACCCGCACTCCCGGCAGCGCCCCCACGGTCCGCCGGATTTCGTCGAACACGGACGCCAGGTCTCCAGCCAGGCGGTGCCGGGGCGCCAGGCTGGCGACGAGCAGGTTGCGCTCCGTGAAACCGAGGTCGCGTGCCGAACCCGCGATGAAGCCGCGGACAAACAGGCCCGCGACGGCCAGAAAAACCATCGCGACCATCACTTGCGCCACCACCAGGAGGCTGCGGCTGGCCAGCCTGCCCAGGCGTCCGCCCCCGGTCTTCAACATGGTGGAGACGTCGAGCCGGGTGGCGCGCCACGCCGGCGCCAGCCCGAAGACCAGCAGGGCGAACAGCGAGAGGCCGAACGTGAGCGCCAGGGTGCGCGCATCGGCCGTGAGTGGCGGCAGCCAGTGCGCCACCAGGGAAGGAAACAGCGCCGGAATCGCGGCGAGGCCCCAGTTGGTGAAGAGCAGGGCCAGCGCGCCGCCCGCCAGCGCCAGGATCAGGCCCTCGGCCAGCAGGTACCGCATTACCCGGGCCCGCCCGGCCCCGAGCGCGAGCCGCACCGCGATCTCGCGGCGCCGCTCCTCGTAGCGCCCGAGGAGCAGACAGGAGACGTTGGCGCATGCGACCAGCAGCACCAGCCCGACGATCGGACCCACGAGGTACGTGAGCCGGCCACCGTGGTCCATCCGCCACTGCCGGTCCGACCAGACCACCACCCGTCGGCCCCAGCGGTCGGGATTGATGCGACTCCACTCCGGTCGCGCAAAAATCGTCGTGGCCTCGGCCTGCGCCTGCGCGGGCGTGATTCCCGGCGCCAGCCGGCCGATGAGATGAAACTGCCGGCGGCCGGCCTCGTCCGGCCGCGAGGCCGCCGGCAGCCAGACTTCGGTCGGCGGGATGCGGTTCTCGCCGATGAAACCCGGCGCGGCCACGCCCACCACCGTGACCGGGCGTCCGTTGATCGTGATCGGGGTGCCGACGATGCCGGTCTCGCGTCCGAACGTGCGCTCCCACAGGCGGTCGCTGAGGACGGCGATCGGCTGGGCGAGGTCGGGGCTGCGGGCGGAGAAGAGGCGACCGGCCGCCGGCGCGACGCCGAGCAGGGAAAAGTAATTGCCCGACACGAAGCGGGCGTTGACGGTCTCGAGGCGCTCGCGGTTCTGGAGCAACAACTGCGCCTCGGCGGAGGCGAAGGCGTCGGCGAGCGATTTCATGCCGGCCCGCACGTCCTCGAATTCCCGGAAACTCAGCCGCGGGTATTCAAACCGGACGAATTCCGCGGGCCGGTGGACCGGCAGCGGCCGGAGAAAGGCGGCGTCCATGGCGCTGAAGATCGTCGCGTTGATCCCGATGCCGACGGCGAGCGAAAGCACGGCGATCAGGGTGAAGCCGGGGGATTTCGCGAGCTGGCGCAGGGCGGCTTTCAGGTCGGAAAGCATGGGAGGGAATGCCGAGTGCCGAATTTCGAGTGAGTCAGCGGGAGCGGTTGCGGGACGCGGTGATGCGGGAACTGGCCATGATGGCCGTCAGTTCAACGGCTTCGTCGTAAAGTGACTCTAGCTTGGAGTCGGAACTCACTCCCCCTTCGTGGATCAACTCGATCCAGAACGTCGTCTCGTCGGCTTCCTCTTCGACCACGCCGATCTTGGCGATGAACTCGGCCCGGGACCGAGCCCGGCAGGCCGCGCGATAATTGGCGCCAACGGCGGTACCGGCGCGCCCCGTCTGATCAGCTATGATCCGGCCCTTTCGGTTGTTCGGCAGGGTATCGATGATGTCGAGAATCCGCAGGGCAAATGCCTTCGTGCGGTCTTTCAGTTCGTTGTTCTTCATAGGGGAGGATGAATTCGGCAATCGGCACTCGGCATTTTCATCATTCCGCCCGCAACGCCTCCACCCGGCTCCCACGGGTTGTGGCCCGGGCCGGCAGCAGCGCCGTGAGGTAAAGGGCGGCGACCGTGAGGCAGGTCACGAGAATCGCGGGATTGACCCGCGCGGAGAACGCGAACTCGCCGGCGGCGCGCGTGCCGTAGAACAGCACGGCGAGCCAGCAGACGCTGCGCCCGAGCGGACTCGCGAGGAGGTCCGGGGCTCGCCACAGCGACGCAAACGCGAGGAACGCGGTGAAGAGCGCGCTGCCCAGGTTGAACATTTCAAGCAGCCCGCGCACGCCGGCGGGCACCGGCGTCCAATGCCAGATGCGCCAGCCGAGCCAGCCATGGAACAGGAGGAAGAACGCGTTGGCCGCGCCGCCGAGATGGAGGAGGGTTCTTTTCATGGGGGAAGCGGAGGTCGTGAGATCGGGGAATCGGTCAGCCAGCGCCGGTCATTGGCCGCGGCGGGAGATCGGCGATTCCCGATTGCCGATGAGTGAGTTCACGATGGTGGGTGGTGCAGGACGCGGAGCGGCCGTGGTTCAAACGGTTTCCACAAATCCGCTCCGCCGCAGCCGGCGCAGCATCTGGGTTTCCCCTTCGCCCGGTTTGCGGTTCCGACCGGCCCAGACCTGGAAGTACCAGTCGAGGTAGTGCTTGAAGCCCTGGGTGTCCCAGTCGGTGTTCAATCCGAGGTGGCGCTCCTTGTCGTCGTATTGCCGGATGAGGTCGCCCACCTCGTCGCCGGTCAGCGCGTGGTATTTTCCCTCGTGGATGACGCCGCGGCCGTCGAGGCGTCCGGTGCGGTAGGGCGGCTCACGGTCGGCGTAACCGAGCACGAGCGCGATGAGGGGGAAACAATGCCTGGCGGGCAGGTCGAGCAGCTTCCAGTGGCGTTCCATGTCGCCGCGGTGGACGCCGTTGGTGAGCAGCGAATCGACGCCGAGCGAGCGGGCGGCGATCACGGCGGTCTGGACGACCAGCAGCGTGTTGAGCGTGGCGTTGACGAAATCGACGACCGTGCCCGGCTGGTAGTCGTAGCCCAGCGCGGCGGCACTGGCCTTCATCCGATTGTAGTCGGCGCAGAACAGCAGCAGGCAGCTTCCCTGGTAGCCGCAGACCTGCTTCATCATCTGCCGGTCCCGTACCACGATGACGGCGTAGCTCTGGTTGTTGGACGCGCCGGCGGCTCGCACGCCGGCCTGCAGGATCGTTTGCAGGGTCTCTTCGGCCAGCGGCTTGTCCAGGAAGTTGCCGTGCGTCGTGTGCAGATGATGAATGGTCTGCAGCGTTTCGTTCTGCGGTCCGGTTCCGGCCGGTTCGGCAGCCGCCGCGCGCCCGCGCGGCGCGAAGAAGAGCACGGCGCCGCCGGCGAGCGCGGCCTGGCGCAGGAAGCCGCGGCGGGAGGAAGCGGCGCCGCGGTGGGAGGAGACCTGGGGGGTCGATTTCATGGGGGTGGGGGAAATGCCAAATGCCAAGTGCCGAGTGCCGAATGGAGATTACCGGTTGCCGAGTGAGTCATCGGGAACGGTTGCGGGAGGCGGTGATGCGGGAACTGGCCATGATGGCGGTCAGTTCAACGGCCTCCTCGTAAATTGATTCGAGCTTGGGATCGGAACTCACTCCGCCTTCGTGGATCAATTCGAGCCAAAACGCCGATTCGTCGGCTTCCTCCTCCACGACGCCGATCTTGGAGATGAAATCCGCCCGGGAGCGCGCCCGGCAGGCTGCACGATAGTTCGCTCCAACGGCCGTACCGGTGCGGCCTATCTGATCGGCGATGATCCGGCCTTTTCGATTATTTGCCAGCGTGTCGATGCTTTCGAGAATCCGCAGCGCGAACACCTTGATCCGGTTTTTCAGTTCGTTGTTTTTCATAGGGGAGGATGAATTCGGCACTCGGCATTCGGCACTCGGCTATGTCTTCACTCCGCCCGCAGGGCGACGACCGGATCGACCTTCGTGGCCCGGCGGGCGGGGAACCAGGTCGCGAGGAGGGCGACCGCCGTGATCGCCAGGGTCGTCAGGGCGACCATGGAGTAGTTCTGGGCGATGATCAGGCCGAGGCTGGGACGCAGCGCCCGGCCGAGCAGGTAGGACCCGGCCGCTCCGAGCAGCAGCCCGACCAGCGTCAGCCCCAGGCTCCGGCGCAAGACGAGGCGCAGCACATCGGCCGGCCGCGCGCCCAGCGCGATGCGGATGCCGAACTCCGACGTGCGCTGGCTGACGTTGTGGGAGACGATCCCATAGAGCCCGACGCTGGCCAGCGCCAGACCCAGCAGGGCGAAGGCCAGGAGGACGCCGTTGATCACGACCACGTTGTGCAGGAACAGGTCCCGCATGTCCTGCACGGTCCACACGAAACGGGCGGCCACGTCGGGCGACACGGCGGCCACCGCCCGGCGGAGATCGTTGGCGAAATGGTCGGGATTGGGCCCGCGGACGGCGATTTGAAACCACGACCACGGGGCGTGCGTGAGGGTGGTGTAGTACTGCATGCGCGTCGTGGGCTCGGCGAAGGCGATCGGATCCTCGGCGTCGGCGACCACGCCGATGACCTCCCGCCAGGTCACCTTGCCGTCACCCCCCTTGACCCCGAGGCGGCGGCCGATCGCGCCGCCGGAGGGCCAGAAATGCCGGGCCAGCGACTCGTTGATGACGGCCTGGTCGGGCGAGGCGGCGGATACGTTGTCGGGGAAGGTCCGTCCTTCGAGGACCCGGATGCCGAGCGTCTTGAAGAAGCCCGGGGTGATGAAGAAGCCGATGCCCTTGGGATAGTTGTTGCCGGCCACGTCCTGGCCGTCGATCAGGACGTCGGTGACCGAGCCGGCGCCCGCGATCGGGAACATCGAGGCGAGGGTGTAGGCCTGGACCCCGGGGATGGCGGCGAGGCGGGCGGCCAGGGCGTCGTGAAAGGCACGGCGCTTCTCGACGGTGTCGTAGACGCGCTCGTCGATCTGCACGTTGGCCGTGAGAATGGACTCGCTGTCCCAAGAGACCCGGGAGGTGAGGGTACGGTTGAGCCCCTGGATCATCATGCCGGCGACCGAGAGGAGGGCGAGGGAGAGCGCGACCTGGCCGACGACCAGGAGGCTGCGAATCCAACCCTGGGTTTTGCCGCCGGTGGAACCCCGGGCCTGCTGCTTGAGGGCGCTGTTGACGTCGGTGCGCGCCGCCAGCCACGCCGGGATCAAGCCGAAGCCGAGGCCGGCGAGAAGCGAGACGGCCGCGGTGAAGGCCAGCACCCGTCCGTCGATGGACATGACCAGGGTGGACGTCAGTCCCAGCCGGATGTTGCGCCCGATGAGTTCGTTGCTCCAGTGGGCGACCAGCAGGCCGAAGGCCCCGCCGGCGACCGACAGGACCAGCGATTCGGTGAGTTGCTGTTTGATCAGCGTCCAGCGGGTGGCGCCGAGGGCCGTGCGGATGGCGAGGTCGCGCAGGCGGGATGCCGCCCGCGCCATCTGCAGATTGGCGAGGTTGGCGCAGGCCAGGGCGAGGATGGCCGCGGCCAGGCCGAGTTGGAGGACGATGATCGCCAGGGTGGCGGATCCGCCGACGCGGCCGGCCAGCTGCGCCCGCAGGTGGTAGTTGGGATAGAGGCGCGGATTCTCCTTCGCCCAGCGTTCGGCCACGGGCGCGAGGGTGGCCAAGGCCCGCACCAGCGGCACGCCCGGCGCCAACCGCAGCAGGAGCGCCGCCTCGCGGCGGTCCCGGCCTTCCTCCTGCTCCTTCGAAAAGACCAGGGGACGGAAGTACTGGCCCTCGCCGAACATGAAGGGCGCCGAGTAGGCCCTGGGCAGGACGCCGATGATGGTGAAGAGCCGGCCGCTGATGCGCAGCGTCTGGCCGAGCACCTCCGGTTTCGCGGCGAAGCGCTTGCGCCACAGGTCCTCCGTCAGCAGCACGACGGTGTCACGGCCGGCGACGCATTCCCCGGCCGTGAAGACGCGTCCGAGCAGAGGCGGCGTCTCCAGCACCTGGAACAGCCCGGCCTTCGCCGCCGTGCCCTGCATTTGTTCCGGCAATTGGTCCGGCAGGGATACGGTTTCCATCGTTCCAGACATCGGCGCCAACGCGGTGCAGACCCCGGTGGCGGCGGCGCGCAACTCCTCGATCTCCGGCGCGGAGAAACGGATGTACTCCGCGGTGGGGGTCTGGCCGTTGAGCGAGATGATGGAGGCCGGCCGCGGGAACGGGGCGGTGGCGAACAGCAGCGTGTTCATTAACGAGAACATCGACGAGTTGACGCCGATGCCCAGGGCAAGGGTGAGCACCGAGACGATGGCGAAACCCGGCGACTTGAGCAGGGTCCGCAGGGAGTATTTCAGATCAGGGAGCATGGGGAGAAGTTGGTGTAAGGCCTAACGAGTAAAGTGTAAGGGCTCGGAGGTGGCTGTAGGCTTTAGGCGGTAAGCAGTAAGCTCACATGAGTCTGGGTTTATGGCTGGATGGCTTGGGGGGCTTAAGGCTTGCCGCTTATTGCTTATCGCCTATTCCGCCCGCAGCGCCTCCACGGGATTCACGTGAGTGGCCCGCCGCGCCGGGAGCCAGCAGGCGAGCAGGGCGACGGCCAGCAGCAGGGCCGTGACACCTCCGAAAACCAGCGGATCGATCGCGCCCAGGCCGTACAACAGCCGCGACAGGCCGAAGCCAATGCCGACCGCCAGTGCAAAACCCAGCACGAGACCCACGACCGTGAGGCGGATCCCCTCGCGGACCACGGTACGCATCACGGTGACGGAATCGGCGCCCAGCGCCATGCGGATCCCGATCTCGCGCGTGCGTTGGGCGACGCCGAAGGAGACGACGGCGTACAGGCCCATCGCCGCCAGGGCCAGGCCGATGAGACCCTGCACGCCGGCCAGCGTCACCCCCATCCGCATCGGCAGGAACGCCAGCGCACTCGAGCCCATGAGTTCCTCCATGGTGCGTTCGCCGTAGAGCGGCAGATTCGGGTCCAGGTCGCGAAACACGGCGTGCACCGGGCCGGATGCGGCGGTCGGGTTCCCCGGGGTGCGGATCACCAGGGTGAGCGGGGCGGCGTAACTCTGCGCGAGCGCCTCGTAATAGTACGGGCGGGCCGGTTCGGTCAGCATCAGGTACTTGGAATTCTCGGTGACGCCGACCACCTGGATCCAGGGTCCGTCCTTCCAGGGACGGAAGCGCTTGCCCAAGGGGTCCTGTCCGGGCCAGCAGAGGTCGGCCAGGGTCTGATTGACCACCGCCACCCGCGGCGCCTCGGCGGTGTCGGTCGCCGCCAACCGGCGTCCGCGCCGGAGCCGCAGGCCCATCACCTCCAGATAACCGGGCGCGATGTTGGCCATGCCGACCGAGGTGTTGCCCTCTTTCATCAACGGCGGCGGATTCTCGGGCCAGATATCGCGCCCGTTGTAGCCGAGGATGTCGAAGGCGACGTGGCTGCAGAGCGAGGCCTGCCGCACCCCGGGGAGCGCGTTCACCCGCTCCAGCAACTGCCGGTCGAAGACCTGGCCGCGGTCGCCGGTGTAACCCTGCAGGCCGAGATCGAACGACACGAGCAGGAGGTGATCGGGCCGGAAACCCAGGTCGACGGTGCGCAGGCATTGCAGACTGCGCAGGAACAGGCCGGCACAGATCAGGACGACGGCCGAAAAGGTGACCTGGCTGACGACGAACAGATTGCGCAGGCGGTGGCGGCCGGGAGTCGCCCAACTGCCGGCGCCCTCCTTGAGGTCGTCGACGAGGTCGATGCGCGAGGCCCGCAGGGCGGGCAGCAGACCGCTGCCCAGGGCGGCGAGGAGGGAAATGGCGGCCGTGAATACGACCCCCGGCCACGCCGGGCCCGGATCCATGTTGACCGGAATGTCCCCCTGGGGCGCGAAACGCTGCAGTAGTACGCCGGCCCAGCCGGCGATGGCCCACGCGACGACGCCAGCCGCCACGGCCAGCGGGAGGCTTTCGATCAGCATCTGCCGCACGAGGCGCCCACGGCTGGCTCCGAGCGCCGCCCGCAGGGTCAGCTCCTTCTGCCGGGTGGCCGCCCGGGCGAACAGCAGGTTTGCCACGTTCGCACAGGCGATGAACAGCACCAGTCCGACCAGGCCGATGAAGAGCGCCGTGAAGGCGACCATGAAATCGGCAAACGCCGGGTCGGGACGGGCCTGGCTCTCGCGCATGACGACGGCCTGGGTCTGGTGGTGGTCGTCCGGATATTCCCGCACCAGTTGGTTCATGATGACCGCGGCTTCAGCCCGGGCGGAGGCGAGGGTGGCGCCGGGGCGAAGCCGGCCCATCACGCGCCAGACCCCGGACGCACTGCGCCACTGGAGGAGGCCCGCGCGCTCCTTGGTGAGGGAGTCGAGTGCCCCGGTGGGTACGAACGCGCTGACCGTCCACATGACCGAGAACGCGCGGAAGCTCGGCGCCGCGACGCCCACGACCGTGAACGGGTGTCCGTTCAGGATCACGGTGCGACCGACGATCGCGGGATCGGCGCCAAAACGATTCCGCCAGCAGTCGTAGCTGAGCACGGTGACCGGCGCGGAGCCGGCCGCCTCGCCGTCGCTGGGCAGGAGCGTCCGGCCCGCCGCCGCGGGGACGCCCAGTGCCTGGAAGGCGTTCGGAGTCACCACCTCAACCCAGGCCCGTTCCGGCGCCTGGCTCTCCGCGCTCAGGTGCACCGGATTCGGCATGAACGCGAGCAGGTCGCGCACCTCCTTGGCGCGTTCGCGGTAGTCCTTGAAGTCGGGGAACGACAGCCCGTGCGGCATCTTGTAGGCCTCGTCGCGTTGCATCACGAGCACGAGCCGGTCAGCCTGCGGCACGGGCAGACGCCGCAGGAGGAACATCTGCACCATTCCGAAGATGGTGATGTTCACCGCGACCCCGAAGGCCAGCGTCAGGATGACCACGACGCTGAAGCCGGGGGACTTGGCGAGCTGGCGGAGCGCGAATTTCAGGTCGGAGGGCATGGGAGGACGGGAGGGAGCTTTAAGCGGTAAGCGATAAGCGCTAAGCTGGGCCTCAATGTGACGGTTCTGGGTTGGCTTAAAGCTTACAGCTTATCGCCTAAGGCTTAATCCGCCCGCAGCGCCTCCACGGGATTGATGCGCGTCGCTCTTCGGGCCGGCAGCCAGCAGGCGAGCAGCATCGTGGCGGCGAGCACCGCCACGTTGACGGCGGACAACCAGAGCCCGGGCAGCGCCATCTCGGGCATGGCGCGATGCACGATCACGTTGAGCGCCCCGTACACGGGCAGGCCGACCCCCAGGCCGACGGCGAGCAGCCGCACGCCCTCGCCCAGGATCATCCGCAGGATGTCGAGGCGATTGGCGCCGAGCGCCAGGCGGACGCCGATATCGCGCGTGCGCTGGGCGGTGAGCTGGGAGATGACCCCGAAGAGACCCACTCCGGCAATGAGCAACCCCATGCCCGCGGAGATGCCGAGGTTGAGGATCACCGGATTCAGGTAGGTCATGTAGTTGTCAACGAGGCTGCGGAGCGAGCCGGCCCGCATGACCGCCAGGTCCGGATCCAGCGCGGCGACGGCCTGGCGCACCGCGGGGGTGAGCGTCTCGGGCGCCCGGGCGGCCCGCACGGCGAGCGACACGTAACGCGACGGCACCTGCACCAGCGGGCGGTAGAGCTGCAGGCGGGTCGCCGGCGTGGTGAGGAGGATCAGCATCCGCACGTCGCCCACCACGCCGATAACCTGCAGCCACGGGCCGCCGGCGGCGAAACGCACGCGCCGGCCGATGGGGTCGGCGCCGGGCCAGAGGCGCTCGGCGAGCGCCTGGTTGACGATGGCCACCGGCGGGTCGTCCGCCTTCAGGTCGGCCGGGAAGGGAGTGCCGCGCAACAGGGGAACGCGCAGGGTCGCGAAGAAATCGGGGGAAACCAGATCGGACTCGACGATCGGCTCGCGGCCGGGTTCCGGCGGCGGCTGGCCCTCGGCAAGCAGCCCGCCGGTGCGGAACATGATGTCGAGGGCGTAGATCGGCAGGCTCGCGCCGAGTGCGGCGTGTTCCACCCCGGGGATGGCGGACAGCCGTTCGAGCAGGTTGCGGTGGAAGACGCGCTGGAGGTTCAGGTCGGCGTAACGGTTTTCCGGCATCACGAGGGAGCCGAAAAACAGTCCGTCGGGCTCCCAGCCGACCGCGCGCCGCAGAAACGCCTGGCAGCCGAGGCCGAACGAGGTGGCCACGCCCACGAGGGCCAAGGCAAGGGCGAGTTGGCTCACCATGAGGATGCGCTTGAACCGCTGCTGGGCGCGGCTCGGGGTGGCCGAGCGCGAGGCGTTCCGCAGGGCCGCGGCGGCCGCGGCGCGGCTCGCGAGCCAGGCTGGCGCCAGACCGCACGCAAGCGCGCTCACGGCGCTCACGCCGACGGTGAAGACCAGCACCCGCCCGTCGAC
>JBJKRD010000025.1:0-4873 GCA_046704925.1 Opitutaceae bacterium
AGAAACTTGAGGGCGGAGTCTCCGGGCAGCCGGACGTCGACCGCAACCCGTCAGGTTGTCTCGATCTTCCTCGGGATGTTGACGCTCGCGGGGATCGCCGGACAGGCGCAACCGGGCGCCACGCCCCCTGAGCGGGATCTGAATCGGCCGCTCCCTTTCGGGGTTTCGGAAACCTTCTACCCCTACCAATATCGCGATACGGACGGGAAACTGAAAGGTTTCGCGATCGATGTCACCGATGCCGTGGCCGCCGCGATGAACCTCCACATCCGGCTCGTGCCCGTCGCCAACCGGGAGATGACGAACGCGCTGCGAACCGGAAGCATCGATGGCATCCTGTTCTGGAGCGAGACTCCGGATCGGCACACGTACGCCGATTTCTCGGTGCCCATCGCCCGCTTCGAAACGATTGTGGTCGTGCGCAAGAACGACCCGCGGATCCATCGCCTGGCCGATCTGAAGGGCCGGCGGGTGGCGGTGGGCCGGCCCGACACCGTCGGCGCGCGATACCTGCGGCGCGAACAGCCGGCCGCGATTCCGGTCTACACGGATACGACCGAGGATTTTCTCCGCCAGCTGGCGGCGGGCAAGTGCGACGCCGCGGTCATGTCGCGTCTCACCGCCGCCTCCATGATCGATCGGCTGAGGCTCCGGAATCTGACCATCCTCAACGACCGGATTCCCGGAACCGATTATGACGTGCGGTACTGTTACCTGCTGCGCAAGGGGGATGCGACCCTCCTCGCCCGCCTCAATGAGGGCCTGGCCATCATCAATCGCACGGGCCAATTCGACCAGATCTACCGCCGGTGGTTCGGACGCTACGAGAAGACGATCTTCACGCCGGTCGAGCTCATCAGCTACGTGGCGGCGGCCCTGGCGCTGGGGTGTGCCGTTGCCACCTGGGCCTTTCTGCGCCAGCGCCGCCTGTCGCGCCGGATCGCCCGGCAGGCCGCGGAACTGGCGGAACAGCGGGCCCTGCTGGTCGCCCTGTACGACAAGCATCCCCAGGGCACGCTCGTGATCGAGTTTCCCCCCCAGGGGCCCCCGCTGCTGATTTCGCTCAATCGCGAGGCGGGCCGGCTGCTGGGCCTCAATCCCGCCGTCACTTCGCAGCGGCGCCTCGACCAACTCCCCGTTTCGCCCGACGGGCGCCAGTATCTTGACGAGGTGGTGTCCCGGTGGCGGGCCGCGGGCGGGCCGGCGCAATGGGAAACCCGACTGCCCGCGAGCCAGCAGCTCTTCGATACGAGCCTGGTACCCCTCCATGCCGCCGCGTCCGAAACCCAGCGCATCTGCGTCCTGGTGTCCGATGTGACCAAACGCCGGCTCATGGACGAGGAAGTCGCGCAGGCCCGGCGGCTCCGCGGACTCGGCGAGCTCGCCGGCGGCATTGCCCACGAATTCAACAACCTGCTGACGCCGATCATCGCGACCGCCGGCCTCCTCCAGATCGAACGGCAGGCCGATGCCAGCCTGCAGTCGTCGCTCAACCTGGTGGTGCAGGCCGCCCGCCGGGCCGCCGAACTCACCCAGCGCCTGCTCACGTTTGGCCGCAAGGCCGAGGACGGGGCCAAACCCGTCCAATTGGCCGAGGTCGTCGCCAACTGCTTCGGTCTCCTCCAGCCGACCGTTGACCGGCGGATCGAATGGGAGACGCGGATTCCGCCGGACCTGCCACCCGTCCAGTTCAACCCGATCGATCTCAGCCAGATTGTGTTCAATCTCGTCATCAATGCCCGCGACACCCTGCTCGAGCGGCTGGCGGGATCGACCGCGCCCGCTTGGCGCCCGCACCTGACGGTCACCGCGGTGGAGCTCCCGGCGTCGGTGCGGCCGGTCCGGACGATGGCATCCGGCCGCACGCTGGCGGCATGGCAGCGGATTACGGTGGAGGACAATGGCATGGGGATCGCGCCCGAGATCGTGGACCGCATCTTCGAACCCTTCTTCACCACCAAGGATGTCGGCCAAGGCACGGGCCTGGGCCTCGCCACGGTCTGGCACCTCGTGACGGACGCCGGGGGTTATGTCACGGTCGAGTCGAAGGTTGGCGAAGGCACCCGCTTCCACGTGACGCTGCCCCAATGGCGCGATCTACCCGCCGCGCCGCCCGCCCAGGCGGCCGCCCCGTCGGCGCCGGCCCCGAACCGCGGCCGCCGGATCCTGTTGGTGGAAGACGAGCCCTTGGTCGCTCGCACCACCGTCGCTCTCCTGAAGCATTTCGGCCACGAGGTGACCCACCTGCTCGACGGGATGGAGGCCTGGGCGCAGCTTGCCGGGGATCCGACGCAATACGACGTCCTGCTGCTCGACGTGAACATGCCCCGGATGAGTGGCGTCGACCTGGTCCGGCGAATCCGCGGCACCCCGTATGCCGGCAAGATCGTCGTGATGAGCGGCCGCGTGGACGACCAGGACCTGTGCACGCTGCGCAAATTCCGCATCGACCACGTCCTGACCAAGCCGTTCACGCCGGACGAATTGCGGGCGGCCCTGCGAGACGGTGCGGCCTGACCGGTGGCGGCTCGGCCGGCAACCCGGGCCGCGCCGGCCGGATGTCAGCGAACCCGGCGCCGCGGCCGCGCGGTTTTCGACGCCGCCCCGGTCGCACCGGAGCGCCGGGCCGGGCGTGGGCGATCACCTGATTTCAGCGCGTGAATCTGGTCGCGGAGCAGCGCGGCCCGCTCGAACTCCAGCCGTCCGGCCGCCTCCTGCATCTCGTCTTCCAGTTCGGCGATGACCGCCGCCACGTCCGCCTCGTCGCCCTCGGCCACCGCCGGCGGTTCGCCCTCGCGTCCGCCCCCGTCGTAGACGTGCAGGCTGGCTTGGGCGGCGCGTTTCACGCTGCGCGGCGTGATGCCATGCTCGCGGTTGTAGGCGAGCTGTTTCTCCCGCCGATAGCGGGTGGTCTCAATGGTCTTGCGGATCGACTCCGTCCACTGGTCGGCGTAGAAGATCACCCGCCCCTTCTCGTGACGCGCCGCCCGGCCGGATGTCTGGATCAGGCTCGTCTCGCTGCGCAGAAACCCCTCCTTGTCCGCATCCAGAATCGCGACCAGCGCCACCTCGGGCAGGTCGAGGCCCTCGCGCAGGAGATTGATGCCGACCAGCACGTCGAAGTTGCCCAGCCGCAGGTTGCGCAGGATCTCCACCCGCTCGATGGCGTCGATGTCGGAATGCAGGTACTCGACGCGGATCTTCGCCTCCCGCAGATAGGCGGTGAGGTCCTCCGAAAGGCGCTTGGTCAGCGTGGTCACGAGGACCCGCTCGCCCTGTTCCACCGCCGCACGGATTTCGCCGATCAGGTTTTCGACCTGGCCCTTCGTCGGGCGCACCGTGATCTCCGGATCCAGCAGACCGGTCGGCCGGATGAGCTGTTCGGCGACGGTCGCCGAGCGTTCCAGTTCGAAGGCACCCGGGGTGGCGGAGACGAAGACGCTCTGGCCGGTGATCTGCTCGAACTCGGCGAAGCTCTGCGGGCGGTTGTCCAGCGCCGAGGGCAGCCGGAAGCCGAAATCGACCAGCACCCGCTTGCGGGCGAGGTCGCCGTTGTACATGGCGCCGATCTGCGGCACCGTCGCGTGACTCTCGTCGATGAAAAGCAGGAAATCCCGCGGGAAGAAATCGATCAGGCACGTGGGCCGTTCCCCCGCCCGGCGCCCCGACAGGTGGCGCGAGTAGTTTTCGATCCCGCTGCAAAAACCCATCTCCTGCAGCATTTCGAGGTCGTAGTTCGTGCGCATCCGCACCCGCTGGGCTTCGAGGTAGCGTCCGCCCTTTTCGAACCACGCCACCCGCTCGTCCAATTCGGCCTTGATCCCGGCGATCGCGCCCTCGAGTTTGCCGCGGGTGGTCACGTACTGGTTGGCGGGGTAAAGGTCGAACTGGTCCAGTGCCCGCAACGCCTCGCCGGTGAGCGGATCGAATTCGGTCAGCTTGTCGATCGCCTCGCCCCAAAACTCGATCCGCAGGCCGTGCTCGAGGTACGCCGGCATCACGTCCACCACGTCGCCCCGCACGCGGAAACGGCCGCGCTGGAGGTCGTAGTCGTTGCGTTCATAAAGGTCGTCGACCAGCTGCTCGAGCAGGCGTTGCCGGCCGAGCGGCGCCCCCCGTCGCAGCTCGATGCGCATTCCCGCAAAATCCTCGGGCGATCCGAGGCCGTAGATGCAGGACACGCTCGCGACCACGATGACGTCGCGCCGGCTCACCAGGGAACTGGTTGCGGCGATTCGGAGGCGCTCGATCTCCTCGTTGATCGAGGAGTCCTTCTCGATGTAGGTGTCCGTCGAGGGCAGGTACGCCTCCGGCTGGTAGTAGTCGTAATAGCTGACAAAGTATTCGACCGCGTTCTCGGGGAAGAAGTTCTTGAACTCGGAGTAGAGCTGCGCGGCGAGGGTCTTGTTGTGCGAGATGACCAGCGCCGGCCGCCGCAGCCGGGCGATCACGTTGGCCATCGTGAACGTCTTGCCCGAGCCGGTCACGCCGAGCAGCGTCTGGTAGCGGTTCCCCGCCTGCAGCGAACGCACCAGTTCGGCGACGGCCTGGGGCTGGTCGCCGGTGGGCGTGTAGTCGGCGTTGAGTTTGAAGTCCACGTCGCATTCAGAAACCAAGACCCGGCGAAAGGCAACCGGACAGAGCCTGCCGGACCCGGGCGGTTGCGGCCCGCCCGTCACCCGCCATCGCCGATTCCAGTATCCCGCCCGCGGCGGCGCCACCCCGCCAGCGTGACCCACCACCCGACCAAGGCCGCCAGCACATACCACCGGGTCTTCCGCCAGGATTCGCCCAAGGTGCGGCCCAGGGGGGATTCGTCCCGCTGCGCGCGGGCGAGATCCTGCCTCACCTTGTCCAGGGCGATCTCCAGACC
>JBJKRD010000026.1:0-19716 GCA_046704925.1 Opitutaceae bacterium
CCTTCTTCTACGGACTGAAGCCGGGCGAGGAGATTTCAGTGGATATCGAACCGGGAAAGACGCTGTTCGTGAAACTCATTCCCGTCGGCGAGCCCGATGTCGACGGCCGCCGCACCGTGCTCTTCGAACTCAACGGCCGACCGCGAGAGTCCCTGGTGGCCGACACCTCAATCCCCACCAAGGCCAAGCCCCGGGCCAAGGCCGATCCCGCCGACCCGCGGCAGATCGGCGCACCCATACCCGGCATGGTCTCCAGCGTCGCCGTCAGCGTCCGGTCCAGGGTCGCCAAGGGCGACCGCCTGCTCACCCTGGAGGCCATGAAAATGCAGACGACCGTCTATGCACCGGCGGACGGCATCGTGGACGAACTCCCCGTCCAGGTCGGCGACGCGGTCCAGAGCAAAGACCTGCTGGTCCGCCTCCGCGTTGCGAAATCGTAACCTGGGGCGCCGTCCGGGCATCGTGACAGTCAGGCGCGAAACACCGTTGCCGCCCGGCTTGCGCCTGTGCCAGAGTGACCCGTCGTTCCGGGCACCGGTCCGGCCGGGCTCATGATCGACCCACCGGCCCCGCGATCGTTCCGGCGGCGTTCTGCTCCCAATCATCAAAGCTCCCTCCGCTCGCCCGCGAGCCCCATGAGGATTTCAAAACGATTCATCGACTTCAACAAGCAGTTGCTCTTCGGGGAAATGGGCGCTTTGACGGGGACGCCGTTGTTTCCGCTGATCACGGCGCAACTCACCAGCGATGCGGCCATCATATCCTTTTCCGCCGTCGTCGGCGGGCTCGTGGCGGGATCGGTCTTTTGGCTCCTGATGAAGATTCGCGACGAACGCAAACACGGGACGGTATCGGTGCGTCACCTGGCCGGCCAGATTGCCTGGTTCAGCCCGGCTGCGTTTATCCTTGGACTCCTGATATATCAGCCCACTCTGTTTTTCGCCGCCAGGCACTTGATAAAATCGCAGACGCCTGTCGTTTATGCCGTGCTCGCATCACAGGCCCTGGCATTCACACTGTTTCTCGCCGCCATGAACCTCTACCGGCTTCTCGTGAACCGTAACGGGAGGCAGTGGCTCTGAAGCTCCCGCCGCGTGAACATCATTTACGCACTCTCTGGTGAAGGTCGGGGGCACGGATCACTGGCCCGCGCCATCCTCCCGGTGCTGCGCCGGGCCGGCCACCGGGTGAAGGTTGTTACTTACGGTCAATCGGTCGCCCGGCTGGCCGATTACGACGTGATCCCCATCCGCGGCATCAAGCACGGGTATGACCGGCGGGGTCGACTGTCGCTATGGCGCTCGCTGGGCCAAAACCTCGGCGTGCTCACCTATTACGCCTCGACCTGGCGGGAGCTGAAACGCCGCCTGCGTCAGTTTTCGCCCGACGTGTGCATCGCCAACTTCGAACCGTTCACCTCGCGGGTGGCCCGCTCGCTCGGGGTCCCGGTTCTGTGTTTCGACAACCAGCACGCCCTGCTGCATTTGGATCGCGCACCCTTACCCGGCTTTCGCTGGTCCGCGTGGCTGACCAAAACCGCGATCCGCTGCGTGACGCCAATGGCGGAACACTACGTGATCATGGCATTCGCCCCCATGCGGGTCGATGACGCCCGGGTCCATTTCGTTCCACCGGTCGTGCAGGAGGAGATCCGCCGTCTGCGGCCGGAATGCGGTCCCAAGATCCTCATCTACCTGAAACGGCCCAATCCGCGCTTCCTCGGGGTTTTGCAGCAGACGGACGAGGAATACCTGGTCTATGGCTACGACCGGGCGGCGACGGTCGGCAACCTGACCTTCCGGGAGTTCAGCAGCCGCATGCCCGGAGAACTGGGCGCGTGCAAGGCGGTGATGGGCACGACCGGCATGTCGCTGATTTCCGAGGCGTTCTGGTTGAAAAAACCCTTTTTTGGCGTGCCGCTGAAGAACGAATTCGAGCAAACGTGGAATGCGTCACTGATCCGTCAGTCGCAATTCGGCGATTTCGCCGAAGAACCCTCGAAGGCCGACGTCGACCGGTTTCTCGCCCGCCTGGACGAATATCGGGCGGCCCTCGCCCGGTACCACTTCGATTCCGATGCAGCCGGGAACAAATTGCTCGAACTGACCGGTCGTGTCCGGACGCGGCCAGTCGGGAATCTCGTCCCCCGCGGGCGCGCCACCCTCCCCGATCGCGTTTGAACGGCGATGCCCCTGCCGGGCTCGACTGCCGTCTCCGACGTTGGGCCGGTGGAAAGGGTGGGCCTGATCGTAATTGCCGCAACCGGGAGCCGTCTGGCAGTGTCTTCTCCCGCACCGGCGCCCGCCGCCTCGCCGCGGGCCGGAGCCATCTTGATCATCGTCCCCGAATCTGGAATGAACACCACCGAACCAAAGGCCATATTGACCATTGCCATGATGGCCGCGTTTGCGGATGGCCGTGACAGCGAAGTCGAGCGCGGCGCCCTGCGGCGGATGACCGACAGCTTCGGCCCGGAAGCCGGCATCAACCTGTGGGAAATCTACCAGGACGTCGTAACCCGCCGCCGGCCCCTGGGCGAAATCGCCGCGCAACTGGTCACGCCGGAGGCGCGCACCATGGCTTACGACATGGCTGCGAGCGTATGCGAAGCCGACGGTTCGGTAAACGGACCCGAGGCGCAATTCCTGGACGCACTTCGCAAAGCGCTCAATCTGCAAGAGGTCGCGGCCCCCGCCGCCGCGCCGCCGGTAATCGAAGACCCGGCGCCTGGACCGGACGCGCCATCCGCGACGCTGGAACCCGTGGACACGGGCGCCATCGACAAGATGATCATCAACTACGCGATCCTGAACAGCGCGCTCGAGCTTCTACCCGGCGGACTCGCCACGATCGCCATCCTCCCGCTGCAAATGCGCATGGTCTACCGGATCGGCAAGAAATACGGGTTCAGCCTCGACCGCGGGCACATCCGGGACTTCCTGGCGACGGCGGGCGTCGGGTTGGCCGCGCAGGCGGTGGAGAACGTGGCTCGCCATCTGCTGGGCGGCCTCGCCGGGGGATTGCTGGGCGGCATGGGCCGAATGGTGGTGGGAG
This sequence comes from Opitutaceae bacterium, assembly GCA_046704925.1. Classification (GTDB taxonomy): domain Bacteria; phylum Verrucomicrobiota; class Verrucomicrobiia; order Opitutales; family Opitutaceae; genus Fen-1467. The sequence goes on from JBJKRD010000026.1 coordinate 3,055, forward strand.
CCGGCACCGGCGCGGCCTTCACCTTCGCCGGAACGTACGCCATCGGCCAGCTCGCCAACCGCTACTATGCCGGCGGCCGGCGGATGGAGTCATCGGTGCTCCGGGACACCTACACCCGCCTGCTTGCCGAGGGCCGGGATCTTTTCGGACAACATGCGGGCGCGGTCCAGGCGCGTGCCGGCACGCTTAATCCCGCCGACGTCATTCATCTCGCGCGCTCCCCGCGGTAGGCGGTGCGCCGACACCGCCCCGCACAGGGAGGTCGATGCCGCGCCGAACGGCCGGCGCCCGCGCGCCATTCGCGTGGAATGTCCCGATGTTGCGTTGAATTTCCCGAAAATTCGCCCAACTTCTGTGTGCCTTTGATATTCGTCCATTTGTGCATCGTCGCCACCCGGGTACCCGGCCAAGCATCGTTGACGGCCAACTGGCTGGGCGGCTTGGCGGGCTGGACTGCCCACCTGGGCTGGGGCGGAATCCTGCTTTTCATTGGCATCTATGTGCTCGCGACCCTCTGCTTCCTGCCGAGCGCGGCTCTCAAGTTTGGAGCCGGCTTTGCATTCGGAATGTGGCGGGGTGTCGTGATTGTCGCGGCCGGCTCCATGCTGGGCGCGGTGGCGGCATTCCATCTGGCCCGGCGGTTCGCCAGGGAGCCGATCAGGGGCCGGCTGGCCAAGCATCCCTTCTATCGGGCGGCGAACCGGGCGATTGAACGCAGGAGCGTCAGGTTCGTGCTGCTGGTCCGGCTCTGCCCGCCTTTTCCGGTGGCCAGCCTCAATTACCTTTTCGGCCTCACCACCGTGCCGTTTTGGCCCTTCTTCGGCGCCACCCTCCTCGGCACGTTTCCGGGCACGCTGCTCTACGTCTACCTCGGCAGCGCAAGCCACGCGGGCTTGTCGGAGGCCGTGCGACAGGGCGGCACCACGCTCTGGCTGGTCTACGCCACGGCCGGCATCCTCGCGGCCATCGCGGTCGGGGCGCAGGTGACCCGCTGGATGCGCCAGGAACTGCTGGCAGCGGACAAACCAGCGGCGGCCGAGCCCCCGGTTCCACTCACTCCCAAGTGACGAAGCCACCGGCGGGCGGAATTTGAAAACCGCCCGTCGCGGTGCATCTGTCTTCCCCATGGTCACACGCAAACTCGGGTCGGCCGGCCCGGTTGTCTCGGCCCTGGGCCTCGGTTGCATGGGCATGTCGGACCTTTATGGCCCGGCCGATCGCGCGGAGAGCATCGCGACCGTGCACGCCGCCCTCGATGCCGGCATCACGCTGCTCGACACCGGCGATTTCTACGGCATGGGGCACAACGAATTGTTGCTGCGCGAGGCGCTGCAGGGCCGGACGCGCGGGCAGGTCATCGTCAGCGTGAAATTCGGCGCGCTGCGCGACCCTCGGGGAGCCTGGCTCGGTTACGATGCGCGGCCGGCCGCCGTCAAATCCTTCCTCACGTACACGCTGCGCCGCCTGGGTACGGACTATGTCGACATCTACCGGCCGGCGCGGGTCGACCCGGCCGTGCCGATCGAAGAGACGATCGGAGCCATCGCGGAAATGGTTCGGGCGGGCTGCGTGCGGCAGGTCGGCCTGTCGGAAGCCGGTGCGGCGACCGTCCGGCGGGCCCATGCCGTCCACCCCATCTCGGACCTGCAGATCGAGTACTCCCTGTTCGCCCGCGGCATCGAGACCGACATCCTGCCCGCCTGCCGTGCGCTTGGCATCGGCGTCACTGCCTACGGGGTGCTGGTCCGTGGTCTGTTGGGCGGCCACTGGACCGCGGACCGGCGGCTGGCCGCCGGTGATATTCGCCTCGCCGCCCCGCGCTTCACCGGCGAGAACCTGGCCCGCAACCACCGGCTGGTGGAGGCGCTGCGCACGGTCGCGCGACGTCGCGAATCCACGGTCGCACAGCTTGCCATCGCCTGGGTGCTGACGCGGGGCGCCGACATCGTGCCGCTGGTGGGAGCGCGGCGCCGCGACCGCCTTGCCGAGGCGCTGGGTGCGCTCGCCCTGAATCTGAGCGGCAATGACCTGGCGGAAATCGAGCAAGCGGTTCCGTCGGGTGCCGCTTCCGGCGAGCGTTATCCCCCCCGGCAAATGGCCCTCCTCGACAGCGAGCGCCCCCCGTCCGGCCCGCCCCCGTCCGGCTGACTGGCTTCGGCAAGACCAGATCGGGTCGGGACCCGGGGCGCCGCCATTTCCGGCCGGCGGACGGGCTCACACATCGGCGAATGCGGGCATGACTTGCGCGGGAATCTTGTGCCAAAATGACTGATTCGTGAGTACTCCCGGCCCTTCAGCGAGGTTGACGGCATCGGCTTCCACCCGATCCGTGCTGCTCGCCGGCTGCCTGCTGGCGATCGCGGCCCTCGGGGTCTACGCCAACAGTTTTTTCGGACCGTTCATTTTTGACGACCCGCAGTCGATTCCCGACAATCCGACGATCCGCGGGTTGGCAACGTCCCTTTCGCCGCCCGGCGGGGGGCTGACGGTGAGCGGCCGGCCGGTGCTGAATTTCTCCTTCGCCCTCAACCATGCGATCAGTGGTGACCGGGTGTGGAGCTATCATCTCGGCAACCTGCTGATCCACATCCTGGCGGGCCTCGTGTTGTTTGGCATCGTTCGACGAACGCTGTCGATTCCCGGACGGAGCGCCCTGAACCCGCCGAATCAAGCTCCGGCGGCGTTCGCCGATGCCTCCCGAGAGTCGGCGGCGACGTTGATCGGCTTTGCCGCGGCGCTGCTCTGGCTGGTGCACCCCCTGCAAACGGAGGCGGTGACCTATGTCGTGCAACGGGCCGAGTCGCTGATGGGCCTGCTCTATCTGTTGACGCTTTATTGCTTCATAAGGGGCGCCAGCGGGACCCGCGAGGCCGATGGCGGTGGGAGCAAGGCGCAAGGCGAAAGACATTCCCCCTTGCTCCCCGCGACGCGGAGCTCCGGCGGGACGTCCCGAGTCTGGTTCGGCCTCGCCGTTCTGGCCTGCCTTCTGGGGATGGGCACCAAGGAGGTCATGGTATCGGCGCCGGTGATGGTGTTCCTCTACGACCGCACCTTCATCGCCGGGGGTTTTCGCCAGGCTTGGCGACGGCGGCGATGGGTTCACCTGGCGCTGGCCGCCACCTGGATCCTGCTGGCCGGGCTGGTAGTCGGGTCCGGGACTCGCGGCGGTCTGGCGGGCTTCGGCATCGGCATCGGCTTCTGGCAATACGCGGCCACGCAATTCCAGGCGGTGGCCCATTACCTTTGGCTGGCCGTCTGGCCGCATCCCCTGATTCTGGATTACGGTGCCGAGTGGGTGCGCGGCGGCCGGGAGCTGGTGCCATACGTGCCCGTGGTGGCACTTTTGATTATCGGCACGGCACTGGCGCTGTGGCGGCGCCCGGCCCTGGGTTTTCTCGGCACCTGGTTTCTCGCGATTCTGGCGCCGACTTCGCTGGTCCCGATCGCGACCCAGACCCTCGCCGAGCACCGCATGTATCTGGCTCTCGCGCCGCTGACGGTCCTGTTCGCGCTCGGTCTGCATTTCCGATTGGGACGGCGGAGCTGGGCCGTCTTCCTGGCGGTTGCCATCGGCCTGGGCTGGCTGACGGCCCAGCGCAACCGGACCTATCGCAGCGCGCTCGCGATCTGGAGCGACACCGCGGCCCATCGCCCGGCATGCCCGGGAGCCCACGTCAATCTTGGCATCGCCCTCGTGGCGCGGGACCAAATCGTCGAAGCCCTGACGCACTTTCAGACGGCGATCCGCCTCGACCCCGCCAACGCGACAGGCTGGTATGATGCCGGGAGCGCGCTGCTGCGGCTGAAACGCTTTCCCGAGGCGATCGTGTGCTACCGGCAGGCACTCCGGCTGCACCTCGACTATCCCGAGGTGCACACTGACCTGGGGGAGGCGTTGCTCCGCGCGGGGCGCGCGGCGGAGGCGGTCGAACAATACGGAGCCGCTCTCCGCATGATGCCGGGATCCGCCGACGCCGAATACCGCCTCGGCAATGCCCTGGCCGAGGCGGGCCGGCCTGCCGACGCCCGGCGGCATCTGGAGGCGGCGCTCCGATTGCGACCCGATTACGCCGAAGCCCACCTCAACCTCGGCAATCTGCTCGTCCAGGACGGCCGCCCGGCGGAGGCGATCAGTCAATATGAGGCCGCCCTTCGGATCGATCCGCACAATGCCGCCGCGCGCGACAATCTGGGCCGGGTTCTTCTGCATCGGGGGCAGCTACGCGAGGCCCAGGCTCAATTTGAGCAGGTCTTGCGCCTGGACCCGCAATCCGTCGCGGCCGCCTACGATCTCGGGACCGCCCTGCTCCTGCTCGGGCAAACGGATGAGGCCAAGGTCCAATTCCAGCGCGTCCTGGCTCTCGATCCCGACCACTCCGCCGCGCATAACGACCTGGGCAATATCCTGGCCCGCGCCGGCCAGACGACGGCCGCCGTGGCCCAATATCGTGCGGCATTGCGCGGCGATCCGGACAACGCGATCGCACACTACAATCTCGGAGCCGCGCTGCTGTTGCTCGGCCGGCCGGCCGAGGCCAGGACGGAATTGGAAACGGCCCTCCGCTTGCGTCCGGATCTCGACCAGGCGCGGGCCCGCCTGCGGCAACTGAATGACGACCGATGAGGTTCCGGCTTCATCGGGCGTCCCCGCCGGGCGCTGCCGCCCCTCCGCGGATCAACCTGTGGGGGGGCGCCGGGCTGGTCGTCGCGACGCTGACCGTTTACGTCAATAGCCTCGCGGGACCGTTCATCTTCGACGACCAGCGGTCGATTCCCGGGAATCCGCCGCTGCGCAGCCCGCTGGCAGCGCTCGCGCCGCCCCGCGACGGGCCGATGGTGAGCGGCCGGCCGGCGCTGAATCTGTCGTTTGCGCTCAACCACGCCGTCGGCGGCGACCATGCGTGGAGCCATCATCTGGCCAGGCTGCGGATCCACCTTCTGGCCGGGCTCGTGCTGTTTGGCATCGTCTCCTGTCGGCGCGGGAACGTCTGGAACGCCTCGAGCAGTGTCCATAAGAACGTCTCCCTTACGCCGGCTCCAGCGACGGACCGTCCGCCGGCAACCCGGTAGAAGCTTGCCTGTCCCAAGGCGTGTCCGTATCCCTCGCGCCGTGCCTCGCGGAACCACCGTCCTCGCCCTGCTGCTGCTCGCCGCCGGCCCGCTCGTCGCCCAGGTGACGCCGCCCACCCCGGTGATCAATGCCGGCGAGAGCAGCTACGACAACAACCCGGGCGAGGTCGAGCTGCGCGAACATCCCAGCGTCACCTACGGATCGGTTCTCCTGACGGCCGACGAGATCCACTACAGCGAAAGCCAGCACCTCGTCAGCGGGTTCGGCCACTTCGTCGTGACTTTCGGGGCGCGCCGCCTCCTGGCGGATAGCGGGACCTACCATCTGGTCACCGGGATCTTCACCCTGAAGAACATCCGCGCCGGCGAGCCGCCCTACTACCTGCAGGCCGCTTCCGCGACCGGGACCCGCGAACGCATGACGTTGACCGACGCCACCGTCAGCTTCAACGAGCCCGGGTCCCTGGCCCCGACCCTCAGGGCCGCGCACTTGATCTACGAGCCGGGACACCTGGTGACGGGGCTGCAGGGCCACCTCGGGCTGGGCGACCTGCGGCTTTTTCCCCTCCCCTCCTTCAGCCAGAACTTCCGCGAACCGCTGATTTCCCATCTGACCGCGCGGGTCGGCTACCGACACAACCTCGGCGCCTATCTCGACCTCGGGCTGCACGTGCCGGTGTGGCCCGGGATCAATCTCGGCGGCGACGTCGGGGAATACACCGCGCGGGGAATCATGGCCGGCCCCGGGGCCGATTACGATTTCCCGGCGGCGGGCGGCGAGGCCACCGGCACCCTGAGCTCGGGGTTCATCAGCGACCACGGCGACCGGTCCACCGATCTGCTGGGCCGGCCGGTGCCCCAGAGCCGGGCGTTTGTCGATTGGCGGCACTATGAGACCGTGGGCGATCGCCTCACGCTGATGGGGCAGATCTCCTGGTGGAAGGACTCGGAGGTCATGCGCGATTTTCATCCCACCCAGTTCTTCGCGGTGCAGCAGCCGGACTCGTTCCTGGAGGCGGACTACGCCGGCGCCAATTATTACCTCAGCGCCTTCACCCGGCTCGATCCGAACAATTTCCAGATGGTGCAGCAGCGGTTGCCGGAGATCCGCTTCGACCTGCTGCCGACGGCGATCGGCGGCGGATTCTACGAGCGGTTCAACAGCAGTTATGCGGCGCTCCAGGAGGATTCCCTGTTCAGCGGTCCGACCCTGCGGAGCGACCGCTTCGACGCCTATTATGCGTTGGAACGTCCGCTCATGCCCACGAACTGGCTGACGATCACGCCCGTCGCCGGGGGACGCCTCACCTATTATGCCAAGGCCGTCGGCGGCCGCTCCGACTACACCCGTTGGCTCGGCGAACTCGGGTTCGACGCCCAGCTCCGGGCGAGCGGCGTGTTTTCCTACCAGAACAAGCTGTGGGGTATCGACGGTCTCCGCCACCTGCTGACGCCCGGCCTCTCCTATCGCTACATTCCCGAGGGCGACCGCGGCCAGCCCTACATCCCGATGATCGACCGCACGGTCTTCTCGACCGAGCTCCAGCCCATCGATCTCGGCGCCGTCCGCAACCTCGACGAGCTGCATGCGACCAACACCCTGCGCTTCAGCCTGGACAACCTCCTGCAGACCCGCGATCCGCACTACGGTTCGCGCGATTTGGTGCGCTTTGACCTCGCGTCCGACCTCGCCTTCAGCCCGCAGGCCGGGCAGCACCACTGGTCCGACGTCTACACCCAGTTGACGCTGACACCCGCGCCTTGGATGCGGTTCAGCCTCTACCAGCGGATCGACCCGCGCACGTTCGCGCTGCACGAGCTGAACACCAGCCTCGATCTCGTCGACCAGGACTGGTGGACCGTCCGTTTCGCCAGCTCGTATCTCCAGGGCCAGATCGAGGAGTATCTGCTGGAGTATGACCGGCGCCTCAACGAAGTGTGGAAGAGCTATGCGCGGACCCGTTACGATGCGCTGAAGAGCCGCTGGGACGAGATCGCCGTCGGTCTGCGCCAGAATGTAAGGAATACGTGGAATATTCGCTACGAAGTCTCGTGGTATCAGGGCCGCCAGCGGGAAAGCTCCTTCGGCGTCAACATCGCCGTCGACCTGATCCGGTTCTGACCCGGCGGAATCCACCGCCACCGCGGCCGGCATGAGCGAGCGACGCAAGTCGGCGGGCGACCCGGAAAGATCCCGGACCGAGGTCCCGGAGACGTGGCCCGCCGCCATCCGCGGCCAGACGCAGACCTTTTTGCGTCTATGGCGGGCCCAGCAGCCCCACGTGCGGACCGATCCGCTCCTGCCCGGACGGTTGCAGGCCGCCCTGCGGCAACGGTCCTTTGGCGCCCGCGACCGCCGCTTGTACCGCGAACTGACGTACACCGCCATCCGCCACCTGCCGTGGATCGAGGAGCTCGACGCTCGCCACGAAGCCGCGGTCGTTCGCGCCGTGGCCTGGCTCGCCGCCGACACGCCGGCGACGCGCCGTTACCGAGAGGCCGTCGTCGCCGGCTGGCCGCCGGTGCCCCCCGGCATGGCCGAGCGCGCGCGGCACCTCGGCGTCGCGGCCGGCTTGTTGCCCGACTGGTTTCGCGCGCACTGTCCCGAGGCATTTGCGTCCCCCAATCTCGAGGTCCTGCACACCCGCGCCCCGCTTTGGATCCGGATGCAGACCGATCGGGTGCCGGACGTACTGACCGAATGGGCGGAACACGGCTGGGCCTGCCGCCAGTCCGACGTCTGGCCCCCAGCCTGGACCGTGCTCGCCGACGCCGACCTCACCGGCACTGCCGCCTACCGCGACGGGCGGATCGAGATCCAGGACTTGGGAAGCCAACTCGTGCTGGGCAGTGTTGGCGTCGGGCCGGGGGGTCGCTGGCTGGACGCCTGCGCGGGCGCCGGCGGCAAGACGCTCCAACTCGCCCGGATGCTCGGGGCCCACGGCCACGTTGACGCCCACGACGTGCGGCCCGCCGCCCTCGCCGAATTGCGGCGACGCGCTCAACGCGGTGGTTTTACGAACATCGGGATCGTAGAATCCGTCCCTACGGACGCGACGTACGACGGCGTGCTCGTGGACGCGCCCTGCAGCGGCAGCGGAACCTGGCGGCGCGCGCCCCACCTCAAATGGTGCACGACGCCCGACGACGTGATTTCCCAAGCCGCCCGCCAACGCAGCATGCTGATACGATTCAGCGCTCACGTCCGCCCGGGCGGACAACTGGTTTATGCGACTTGCTCGCTCAGCCGGCGGGAGAATCAGGAGGTCGTCGCCGCGTTTTTGGCCGGCCGGTCGGACTTCACCGTCGAACCGCCCGTCCAGGCGTTTCGCGGCACGGTTGGGGAACTCGGCTTGACCCTGCTGCCCGCGCAGCACGACAGCGACGGCTTCTTCGTCGCCACGCTCCGCCGGCCCTGACGGCCGCGCCGGCTCCCCTGCCCCCGCGCTAGACGCCGGACACCACGACGTCGCCGAAGACCACGCTGGGGGTCCGCTGGCTCGAATAGATCCACGGGTCGTTCGCCACCTCGATGATCTTCTGCCAAAGCTCCAGGTGATTGCCGGCGATGTTCATTTCCGCGACCGGCTGGGTGGGGACGCCGTTTTCGAACAGGGTGCCGATGATCCCCACGGACATGTCGCCCGTGGTGGAATTCGAATTGCCGCCGATGAAATCGCGCACCAGGACGCCCCGACCAAGGCTCTGCATGATCTCGGCCACCGAACGCGTCCCGGGCGGCAGCACGAGATTCGACGGGCCGCCGGTCGTCGGTTCCCAGCCGAGCTTCCGGCTGTAATACCAATCCACGTAATACTCCTGCAGCACGCCGTCCTCGATCATCGTGCGCTTCCGGGCGGCGAGCCCGTCGCCGTCAAAGAGGCGGCTGCCGAGACCACCGACGATGAATGGATCGTCGATCAGGGTGAACCGCCCGTCGGCAATGCGTTGCCCCTTCTTCTCGGCGAGAAACGACTGCTTCTGCTGGATGCTCCCGCCGTGCATGGCCTGCAGCAAGCCGCCCAACAACCGCGGCACGCCGCGATTTTCGATGATCACGGGCAGCGTGGCCGTCTTCACCTTCCTCCCGCCCAGGAGATCCCGGGTGCGCCGGGCGGCCTCCCGGCCGATCGCCTCCGGCGAGGGCAACGAGGACCGGATCGTGCCGGTCACGAAGTGATAGCCGTTGGGCCGCCGGTCCCCGTCATCCTGCAACGTGACCCCCGCCCCGGCGGTGAAATAGGTGCCCGTGCGCGAGCCCGAGAAACCGTTGCTCGACAGCATGGCGGTCTCCCACTGGGTGTCCGCACACGTCGCGGTGACGGAAATGACCTTGGGGCCGGCATGCGTGAGGGCGGCCTCTTCGACGGCCCGGGCGGTCTCGTGGCGCACGTCCGGTGTCACGGCGCCGTGGCCGGGATCCGTCACCCCGAGATCCAGCTCCGCCCGTCCGGCATAGTACTTGGGATCGGGCAGGCTCCGGAACGGGTCTTCCGCCAGCAGCCTGGTCGTCGCCACCGCCCGGGCCATGAACTCCTTCAGTGGCGCCGGGCGCCAGTCCGAGGTGCTCTGGTTCGAATAGCGGCCGTCGACAAAGATTTCGATCGCAAGCCCGCGGCTCCCCGCATCCTTGACCGTCTCCGGCTTGCGATCGCGGTAGCTGACCTCGACCGAGCGGCCGCGGCCGACGCCCACCTGACAGTGTTCGGCGCCCGCGGCCTTGGCCAATTCGAGGGCGCGGGTGGCGATATCGAGCAGTGCTGAATCCATGGCAGAGTCTCCCGGTTTCCTCAGGTTTTGGAGCCTCCGACCGTCAGGGACTTCACCAGGACGGTCGGCAGTCCGAAGCCCACTGGCACTCCCTGCCCATCCTTGCCACACTGACCGGCGCCGCCGCGGTACATGGCCAGGTCGTTGGCGACCAAGCCCACGTTGGCCAGCATCTTCGGACCATTGCCGATGATGTTGATGTCCTTGATGGGGGCCGTGAGCCGGCCCTCTTCGATGAGCCGCCCCTGGGAAACATAAAAGGCGAAATCGCCCTGGCCGATGCTTACCTGCCCGTTGGCAATGTCCTCGACGTAGATGCCCTTCGCGACCGCGCGGATCACCTCAGCCGGCGTCGCCGGTCCCGGAAGCATGTAAGTGTTGCGCATCCGGGGCAGGACGTAGTGTTGGTAGCTCTCGCGCCGCCCGTTGCCCGTGGGCGCCACGCCGTAATGGCGGGCCGAGATCTTGTCGTGCATGTAGCTCCTCAGCACGCCGTTTTCGACCAGGACCGTCCGCTGGCCGGGGGTGCCCTCATCGTCGACATTCAGCGAGCCCACCAGGCCCGGCAACGTGGCATCGTCCACAATCGTGACCGCGGGATTCGACACCTGCTTGCCGATCATCGTGCAATAGGTGGAGATCTGCTTGCGGTTGAAGTCCGCTTCCATGCCGTGACCGATGGCCTCATGCAACAGGATGCCCGTGAGACCCGGGCCCAGCACCACCGGCATTTCGCCGGCCGGGGGCTGCACCGCCTCGAACAGGCCCACGGCCCGGTCGACCGCGGTCAGGACGATTTCGTCGACGGCCGCCGGCGTGTAAAACCCATGGTCCCGGCGCCCGCCCAGATTCCAGGAGGCCCGCTCGCGCCGCCCGTTCTTTTCCACGGTGACGCTGGCCGCCAGAAAGGTCAGCGGCTGCAGGTCCTCGGCCTTCGCGCCTTCGCTGCCCACCACCATGATCCGCTTCAGGGCGTCGTGGAGCACGCCATTGACCTTGACCACCAGCGGCGACCGCGCGAAGCAGCCGTCGTTGACCGATTGCACCAGGCGCAGCTTCGTCTCCAGCGGGACGTCCGCGTACTGCGTATCGAGCGGGTAGCGGTTTCCCAGCGCCGCCTGCGCGTAGCCGGCCGACGGCTCCGTTCCCGCGGCGCGCGCGATCGTCGCCGCGACGTCCGCCGCCGCCAGCATGGCCGGTTCGGTCAGGTCCTGGGTGAATCCGTAGCCCACTTGGCCGCCGTTCACCGTCCGGATGCCCACCCCCAGCGCAATATCGCCGTAGGCGCGGTTCACCTTGCCGTCCTCCAAGACCAGCCAATCGCGCACAGTGTGCTCGAAAAAGAGGTCCGCAAAATCGCCGCCCTTGGCCAGCGCGCGGGCCAGCACGCGCCGGCAGAGCGCGTCGTCGATTCCGAATTCACGCTCGAAATACCCCGTCGCGGGCGGGAGGTCCGATGCGGCGGCCCGCAGCCAACGGGGGATCACGGCAATCGCGGCGGTACCGGCCGCGGCGGTTTTGACAAAGCTACGCCGGGAGATGGCAGTCATGAGAAGCTGGAGCCTCGATCGGGATGGACTGCGCCCGTCCCCATCGCCGGGAGATCTTGCGCATGGGACCGTTTGTGGCGAGACCGGTCGTCAGGCGGAGGCGTTTGATAGGTGTTGGAATGCGCGCCGCAAGTTCCTCTGCTGCCGGGGGCATCGCCGCCGCACCCAGGCGATGGCTTCGACCGGTCCGACCGCGACCGCGATTTTTGCGGTTGCGCGTCGCGCCATCCCCACCCATCCCGTCCTGCGTGGCTGCCGACAACGATTACCGCCTGAAACTGCAGGTCTTCGAGGGCCCCCTGGATCTGCTGTTGTTCCTCATCCGGAAGAACGAGCTGGATATCTACGACATTCCGATCGAACAGGTCACGCGGCAATACCTGGACGCCCTGTTTGCGATGCAGCAGCTCGATCTTGGCCTCGCCGGCGAGTTCTTCGTGATGGCGGCCACCCTGATGGAGATCAAGAGCCGGATGCTGCTGCCGCGGGACCAGCAGGCGGTCGGCGCCGAGCCGGGCGAGGAGGAGGAGATGGATCCGCGGTGGGAGTTGGTACACCAGTTGATCCAGTACCGGAAGTTCAAGGAGGCGGCCGCCCAGCTCGACGCGCTCGCCGCCGCCCAGCAGAACCTGATCGCCCGCTACGTTTCCCCGCTGGCGGCCCGCGCCGACCGGCCGCTGCAATCCGCGGATCGGATCGAACTCTGGAACGCCTTCAACCTCGTGCTGCGGCGCCTCGCCGAGAAACTCGTGGTCGGAGAGATCCATGACGAGCACGTGACCGTGGCCGACCAGATGGAGATGTTGCTGGCCCGGATCGAGACCCAGCCGCGGTTTGTCTTCTCCCAGCTCTTCACCACCACCGTCAGCCTCCGCGCGCTCGTGGCCACGTTTCTGGCCGTGCTCGAGCTCGTGCGCCTCAAGCGGTTGCGCATTCGGCAGGACGAGGCGTTTGCCGACATCCATTGCGAGGCGGTTTCCGAGAACGGGCTTGAAACCCCGATCCTGCCGCACACTGTGACCTCGTGAGGCTCGTGAAGAAACGGAAAAAGAAAACCAAGGCCGCGCTGCTCGGGATCGGACTCGACAACAAGGACGGACACACCCGCATCACCACCGGGGAGAAGTTCGCCGTCCTGGGCGGCTCCGAGGAAACGCACGAGCGCCTGACCGAGACGGTGGTCAAGACCTTCGAGGAGCTGAAGCAGCGCGGCAAGCAGCTCGAGGAGGTGGAGACCCACGAACTCTCCGAGATCATCGAGCAGTCCAAGCCCCGTTGACCGCGCAAACCCCTTCTCAATCCCCGCCATCATGTCTGAAAAAATCTCCCACCTCACCGCCGACAATTTCAAGGATACCGTCACGAACGCCGCGACGCCGGTGCTCGTCGACTTTTGGGCGCCCTGGTGCGGCCCCTGCAAGATGATCGCCCCCGTGCTGGAGGAGCTGGCCGGCGAGATGGACGGAAAGCTCACCATCTGCAAGGTGAACGTTGACGACCACGGACAGCTCGCGGCGCAGTACGGCATCCGCGCCATCCCCACCATGCTGCTCTTCAAGGGCGGCCAGGTGGTCGAGCAGTTGGTCGGGATGATGGACAAGGCCACGCTCAAGGCCAAGGTCGGCGCCAAGCTTTGATCCGGCCCGCGCGACGAGCGCCGTCGCCAGCCGTCTCCCGGATTCGACGCCGCGGACCCGGCGGGCGTTGTCAGCCGGTCACGATGAGCACGGAAAGCGTCGTCGCGTAGATGATCACGTAGGCGCCGCACCACCCGAGCAGGAAGATCATCTCCCGCGGGGCGCGGGCCTGCCGCAGGGCGCGCCACTGCAGGAATCCGTAGTAGGCCAGGATGCCGGCGACGACGAAGGCCAGCTTGCGATCATAACAACCGCGAAAGGCCAGGCCGACGATGACCGCACAGGCGCCGAGGTGCGCCGCCGCCAACTGGCCCAACGCAAATCGTCGTCCGAACCGGACCACCAGCGTGCGCTTGCCGGCTTTCCGGTCCGTCTCCATGTCGCGGTAGTTGTTCACCAGGAGGATGTCGACCGTCAGCAGGCCGATGGCCGCCCCGGCCAGCACCGCCTCCAGGCTCACCCGCCCGGTCTGGACGAAGAAGGTCAGGCAGACCGCGATCAGCCCGAAGAAGACAAAGACAAACAAGTCGCCCAGGCCGTGGTAGCCGAGCGGCCAGGGTCCGCCCGTGTAAGCGATGGCGCTGCCGATGCAGGCCACCCCGATCAGGACGAGCCACCATCCGCCCCACGGCACCAGCAGGAGGCCCACCACCAACGCCAGGGTGAAAGTCAGCCACATCGCGCGCCGCATGGCCGCCGGGGCCACGAGTCCGGCGGCGACCGCCCGCCGGGGCCCGATCCGCTCCGCGGTGTCGGCGCCGTGCAGGTGGTCGTAATAGTCGTTGGCGTAGTTCGCCCCGATCTGCACCAAGAGCGCAAACCCGAGGCAGAGCGCGGCCGCCGCGGCATTGAACATCCCGGCGCGCCACGCCAGGGCGGAGCCGACCATCACCGGGGCGACCGCCGCCGGCAGCGTCCGCGGGCGCGCGGCGTCCAGCCAGACCTTGACGGGAGTTTCGGCGGCCACGGCTCGCGAACCTAATGGGTCCGCCCGGTCCGACAAGAGCGGATTGCACGGCCGCCGCTTAGAGGCCGCCCATGTCGACGTAGCCCTCCGCCAGCATTTCGGCGCCGCTGGCCTCGAGGATCATGCCCGCCGCCACGGTGTTGTTGGTGGACTCGTCCACCAGCACCAGGCTGCCGGTGTTGCGGTTGCGCTTGTAGCTGTCGTGGAACAGGGGCACCGCGGTGTGCAGGTGAACGCGGCCCAGATCGTTCATGCCGATCTCGCGGTCGTCCTCCAGCTTGTGCAGCGTATTGATGTTCACCTTGTAGCGGACTTCCTTGATGAAGCAGCGCGCCTCGCGCGTCGTGTGCCGCACGAGGTAGCGCCCGCCCGGCCGGAGCTTCTCCGGCGCGAACCAGCAGACCATCACCTCCAAATCCTGGCCGACCTGCGGCAGATTGTTCGGTTTGGCCAGCAGGTCGCCGCGGCTGATGTCGAGTTCATCGGCCAGGGTCAGCACGGCGGTCATGGGCGAAAAGGCCTCGGCCACGGGCTCGCCCAGGGCAAACACCTCCTTCACCCGCGTGGTCAGTCCGGAAGGCAGCGCCACGACCTCGTCCCCCGGCTTGAACACTCCGCCGGCCACGCGGCCCGCGAGGCCGCGAAAATCATGGTGCGCGGTGGAGTTGGGCCGGATGACCCACTGGACCGGAAAGCGCGGGTCGATGTGATTCGCGTCGCTGCCGACATAGACCGTCTCCAGGGTGTAGAGGAGCGGACTGCCCTGGTACCAGGGCATCCGGGCGGAGTTCGTGACCACATTGTCGCCGTGCAACGCGCTCACCGGAATGAACTTCACGTCCGGGATCTCGAGCCGCGAGGCGAAGGCCGAAAACTCGGCCACAATCTGGTTGAAGACCTCCTCCCGGCAATCGACGAGATCCATCTTGTTGACGCACAGGATCACGTGCGGGATCCGCAGGAGCGAGACGATGAAAGCGTGGCGCCGCGTCTGTTCGACGATGCCCTTGCGGGCGTCGACGATCATCAGCGCCAGGCTGGCGGTCGAGGCGCCGGTGACCATGTTGCGCGTGTACTGGACGTGGCCCGGGGTGTCCGCGATGATGAACTTGCGCCGCGGCGTGGCGAAATAGCGGTAGGCGACGTCGATGGTGATGCCCTGTTCGCGCTCCGCCCGCAGGCCGTCCGTCAGCAGGGCGAGGTTGAGATTCTCCTCGCCGCGTTGCTCGGTGGCGTGCTCGATCGCCGCCAGTTGATCCTCGAAGATCGACTTGGTTTCGTAGAGCAGCCGGCCGATCAACGTGCTCTTCCCGTCGTCAACGCTGCCGGCGGTGGTGAACCGCAGCAGCCCCATCGAAAGGAGATTGGCGTCAGTGGACATGGCGGGAAGCCGGCCCTCGGTCCCGTGGTGTCCCGGTCCCTTGGTCGTTGGTCGGTTGGTCCTTTGGTCCCGTGGTCATGAGCTCATGCGTTCCCGCGTATCCTGGTCCGGCCCTCCGTGGCATCTCAGAAGTACCCGGCCTTCTTCCGATCCTCCATCGCCGTCTCGGAGCGCCGGTCGTCGGCGCGCGCGCCGCGTTCGGTGATCCGCGCGGCGGCGACTTCCTGGATGATCTCGGGCAACGTGGTCGCCGTCGATTCGGTCGCGCCGGTGGAGGTCATGTCGCCGACCGTGCGGAACCGGACGCGCTTGGGCTCGAAGTGTTCGCCCGGCAGCAGGGTCAAATACGGCGATTTCGCCAGCCACATCCCGTCGCGCGCCACCACTTCGCGCTCGTGCGAGAAATAGATCGTGGGGATGTCCAGCTTCTCCCGGGCGATATATTGCCAGACATCCATCTCCGTCCAGTTGCTCAGCGGGAAGACCCGGAAATGCTCGCCGTGATGGCGGCGGCCATTGAACAGATTCCACAGCTCGGGCCGCTGGTTCTTCGGATCCCATTGGCCGTAGGCGTCGCGGTGAGAAAAGAACCGTTCCTTTGCCCGCGCCTTTTCCTCGTCGCGGCGCGCCCCGCCGACCACACCGTCGAATTTGAATTCCTCGATCGCATCGAGGAGCGTGACGGTCTGCAGGGCGTTCCGGCTGGGATTGGGGCCCTTTTCCTCCGCCGCGCGCCCGGCCTTGATGGAGTCCTCGACCCGGCGCACGATGAGCCGCGCTTCGAGGCGCTCCACCAGCGCGTCCCGGAACGCCAGCGTCTCGGGAAAGTTGTGCCCGGTGTCGACATGCAGCAACGGGAACGGAATTCGCGCCGGCCAAAACGCCTTTTGCGCGACCCGGACGATCACGATGGAATCCTTGCCTCCCGAGAACAGAATCACCGGGCGCTCGAACTGGGCGGCGACCTCCCGGAGCACGAACGCGGCCTCGTACTCCAACTGCGCCAGGTGCGTGAGGTTATAGGAGGCCATGCGGAACGGGAGGGCGATGCGACCCGAAAAGCGGACGTCAGACCGTCCGGGGTCGAAGCCGGGGACGGACGAACGCATACAATCGTTCCACCGATCGGGCAACCGGTTCGTGATCCGTGTCGATCACCAGATCCGCCCGCAACGGCGGTTCGAAGGGAGCGTCGCGGCCCGTGAATTGGGTAACCTGCCCCCCGGCCGCTTTGCGGTAAAGACCCTTGGGGTCGCGGCTGGCGCATGTATCCCAGGACGCCTGCAC
>JBJKRD010000027.1:0-8948 GCA_046704925.1 Opitutaceae bacterium
ATTCAAGGACGGCATGCGGGGAGCGCAGGAGTTCGTCGGCGGACTCCTCGGTTCGCTGGGTTTCGCGGTGGAGGTCGTCAAAACCAAGCTGCATCCCATCATCCTCGCCCAGCGGCCGGGCGATCCCGGCTGGCCGCACGTGATCATCTACGGGCACTACGACGTCCAGCCGCCCGACCCGGAGAATCTCTGGCGCACGCCCCCGTTTTCCCCGGTCGAGCGCGACGGGCGCCTCTGGGGCCGCGGGACCGCGGACAACAAGGGGCCGCTGATGACGCACATCGCCGCCGTGGCCCGGTTGCTGGAGAAACACCCCCGGCTGCCGCTGCGGCTCACCTTCCTGATCGAGGGGGAGGAGGAGGTGGGCAGCCCGAGCTTCCTGCCGTTCATCGAGCACTATCGCGACCGGCTGCGGGCGGATCTGGTCTTCCTGTCCGACACCGGCATTCCCCGTGAGGACCAGGTGGTGATCACCTGCGGGCTGCGCGGGCTGGTGCTGTGCGACGTCGAGGTTACCGGCGCGCGCACCGACCTGCATTCCGGCCTGCACGGCGGCGTGCTGCGCAATCCGATCCAGGCGCTGGCGGAACTCTGCGCCACGCTGCACACGCCCGACGGCCGCGTGAACATTCCCGGCTTTTATGACGACGTGCTGGACGTGGAGCCGTGGGAGCGCGAGGAATTGAGTCATCTGGGCACGGACGAAGCGACCTACCGCGAGTTTCTCGGGATCCCGGCGTTTCATGCGCCCCCGGGCTACTCGCCGTTCGAGGCCCTGCGGTTCCTGCCCACGCTGGAGTTCAACGGCATCGGCGGCGGCTACCAGGGGGAGGGGAGCAAGACCGTCATTCCCAGCAAGGCGATGGTGAAGATCAGTTGCCGCCTCGTGCCCAACCAGACCCCGGCGAAGATCCGGCCGCTGCTTTACGCGACCATCCGCGAGCGCCTGCCGCGGGATGTCACATTTCGCATCATCGACCAGCACGACGGGGCTCCGTATGTCGTCGTGCCGCCGGGGCGCTCCAACACGCCGAAGGACCAGCCGCCGCTGGTGGCGAAGGCCTTCCGGGCTGTCGACGCGGCGGTGACCGGGGTCTTCGGCCGTCCGCCCCTCCATCTGCGCGAGGGCGGCAGCGTGCCGATCATCGCCGACATCAAGCGCGTGCTGGGCATCGACTCGGTGTTGCTGGGGCTCTTCCTCCCGGAGGACAATCTGCACGCGCCGAACGAGAGCTTCAATCTGCGCATCATGCAGAAGGGCATGGCGGTGTCGGAGAAAACCCTCGCCGCCCTGGCGGGCGTCTGAAGCAACGTTGCCGTCGGACCCACCGGCGCCCCGAGGCGGACGTCGCCCAAGAAAAAGCCCCGGGGCGGTACCCCGGGGCTGCCAATTACTACGGCAAAAAAGGGACGGGTTACTTCTTCAGAATCACGAAATCGACGCGGCGGTCATGCGCCATCTGCTCCTCGGTGCCTTTCTCCACGGCCCCCAGCGAGCCCTTGGACAACGTCTCCAGACGGCTCGGCGGAATCCCGAGTTCCACCAGGAATTGCTTCACGGCCTGCGCCCGGCGGTCGCCGAGACCGAGGTTGTACTCGGCCGTGCCCCGCCAGTCGCAATGACCCTCCAGCAGCATGCGATACTGGGGGGTCTTGGTCAGGTAATCGGCCGCCGCCTTGATCTTGCTGCGCTCCGCCTGCTTGATGGCCGAGCGGTCAAAGTCGAAATAGACGGACTGGAGCAGGCCCCGAATCGTATTCTCATCCTCCAGCACTCCCTCGCCGCGCGGCTCGAGTCCTCCCGCCGACTGGGTAAACGTGCCCATCTGCTCCGGGGACAGGGCGCTGCTCGAGCTCCCGCCCATGGCGGAAGTGTCGGTCGGAATCGGCCGGGGTTTCTTGAGGCAGCCGGCGAAGATCAGGGCGGTACCGACCAGCGCCAGTAAGAGTTTCCGCGAGAGAAAGTTCATGGAAGGCAACGAGCAGGACTAAGTTGACGTTATTGGCCAAAGGAATTGCCCTGCGCAAGGAATTAATCGAACGCGACCCCATGCGCACAATCGAACGCGGCCCGCCGTGCCTGCTTTTCGACAACGGCTCGCTTTTCCCGGCGGCGACCCTGGCGCTGCGGGGGTTGGCCCGGGCCCTGGAAACAACGATCGGAACTCCGGTTCAGCCGGTTTCGTTGCTGCACTCCGACCGTGTCGACCCGGGGCTTCTGGGCGGGGTCGCGGCGGCGAGGGTCGAACCCGCCTTGCGGAAGGCCCTGGCGACCGGCGCCCGGAAATTCGTGCTCCTGCCGCTGTTTTTCGGGCCCAGCGCGGCCCTGACCGATTACCTGCCGGCGCGGCTGGGGCGCCTGCGGGCGGAATTCCCCGATCTGCAGGTGCGCCTCGCGCGCTGGCTGGTCGAGGTGGAGAACCGGGACGATCGGCGGATCGCGGCCATCCTGGCCGACCAGGCGCGCGCCGTCATCCGCGACCGGGGTCTGGCGCGCCCACGTGTCCTGCTCGTCGACCACGGAAGCCCGCGGCGAGCGGTCACGGAGGTGCGGGATTTCCTGGGGCGACAGCTCGGGGCATTGCTGGCGGGCGACATCGGTCCGCTGGCCGTGGCCTCCATGGAGCGGCGCCCGGGGCCGGCGTACGACTTCTGCGAGCCGACCCTGGCCGGCTTGCTCGCGCGGCCCGAATTCGCCGAGGGCGACGTCGTGCTCGCGCCGCAATTCCTGCTGCCGGGCCGGCACGCCGGTCCGGAAGGCGATGTGGCGCGAATCTGCGCCGCCGCGACGAGCGCCCGGCCCCGCCTGCGCATTCACCCGGCCGCCTTGGTGGGCAGCCATCCGGGTCTGCTTGCGGTGCTCGCGGAGCGTTACCGGCAGGCGGTCTCGGGCGCCTGAGACTCCATCGGTCAATGTCCCGGGAGGGGTAACCGATCTGGGCGCTGCATTTGCGCCCCTCCTTTCCCGGAATGATGCCGTCGAATGTGGCCGCCGACGTCAGGCCGGTTTCACAGCCCGTGCTTGTGTTCGATGAGGCCGATTTCGAGCGCGTAGCGCGTGAGGCTGGCCACGTCGTGCAGGTTGAGCTTCCGCATCAGGTTGGTGCGGTGGTTGTCCACCGTCTTCACGCTGATGTTCAGCTTGGCCGCAATCTCCTTGGTGCTGTAGCTCTCGGCGACGAGCTGCAGGATTTCACGCTCGCGGTCGGTCAGAAAATCGGAGCTTGAGCTGGCGCTCGGATTGGCCACCACGTTGCGCAACAGCGCGGCGACCGCCGGACCGAAGTACGTGCCGCCGTTGGCCACCGTCTCCAAGCCTTTCTTGAACTCGAACAGTCCCGCGGTCTTCTCCACAAAACCGTGGGCGCCGGCCTCCAGCATCTCCCTGACCAAGACCGGGTTCTCATGGCCGGAAAATACGAGGACGCGGACGTTGGTCAGCACCTTGTTCAGGCGGCGCAACAAATCCACGCCGTTCAGGCCGGGCAGCTTGGCGTCGAGAATGATGACGTCGGGTTTCACCTCGAGGCAGAGTTGGTAGGCGCTCTGTCCGTCGCCGCTCTCGCCCACGATCTTGAACGACGGATCCATCCGCAAGATCTCGGCCAGCATCTCCCGGATGGCCGTTTGATCCTCGATGATGATCAGTCGTTTCATGTTGTGCGTGAGGCGCTTTGCCAACTACCATGGCCAGCGTCAGTTGAAATCTGGTTTCGATCAAGACTAGTAGCGCGCTGGACGGAAGCATGCCACACTTTCGGGACGTTTTACAAGTGAAGCTTTTTGGGCGGAACCGGGGCGGGCTGGCGCGCCTGGCGAAAATCGCCGCGACTCTGCTCGCGCTGGCTGCGAGCGGCTGCACGACGCCGACCGCGCCGCCGCCGACCACGGACGGACCCAAGGTTGCCCCGAGCACCGACGTTTCGGTCGACCAAGCCTGGCATGACGCCAAGCTCGTGGCGGGAAGGGAGCCCGGCCGCACGCCGGTGGTAGGCACGGGGACCTCGATGGCGCCGGTCTACGGGGACGACACGATGCTGGTCATCAATCCCATCGCCTACGGCGAGCTCCGCGCGGGCATGATCGTGGCCTACCGCAACAGCCGCGGCGTCCGGGTCGTGCATCGCCTGGTGGAAAAGGTTGCCGGCGGCTGGCGCGTGATGGGCCTGAACAACGAGCGAATCGACACGGACCTGGTAACGCGAAGCAACCTGCTCGGCGTGATCTACGCGTCCTTCAATTACGACGCCGACGAACCGGCGAAAAAGTAACTGGGGAAAGATCAGGAGGCCGCTGTTCTCCGCGCTCCCGGCAAAGTCGCTTGAAGTCTCTTCACCCCCCACCGCAAATTCCCCTCGTCTCCATGTTGGCGCGCCGATCCAGGTTTCATGACCACCGCGGCCTCCTGCGCGCGGCGGTTTGCGCCGTCGTGCTGCCCTGGGTCGCGGGCCGGGCCGCTCGCGGCGCCACGCCCGTCCCGGCCGTGGACTGGTCCGCCGTCCGCGGGGCCAACTACTGTGCGGCCGGGGGCCACCATCTGGAGCATTGGCTCCACTATGACCCGAAGGAGACGGCCCGGGACCTCGATTACGCGCGGCGGATCGCCGTCAACGAGGTGCGCGTGTTTCTCAGCTATCAGGCCTGGCAGGCGGACCCGGCGGCGTTCCGCCGGAACCTCCGCAACCTGGCCCGGGCCTGCGGGGCGCGGCACATCGGGCTGATGCCCGTGGTGACCGCCAAGCGCGAGATGATTGACGAAACCGCGCCGTACCCGCGCGCCCGCGAATGGGTCAAAGCCCTGCTGGAGGCGATCGGGCGCGAACCGGCGCTCGTGTGCTGGGACGTCTTCAACGAGCCGGATTATCCCGACGACGCCGGGCGGCCGGCGCGCACGGCGCGGGCGCGGGTGATGGCGGCGTTGTTCCGCGAGCTCGACCCGCGGCGGCCCCGCACCCCGCTGACGATCGGTTTTGCCTTCGAGAAATACATGGAGCAGGATGCCGGCGCGGTCGATGTGCTGTCCTTTCACGACTACAGCCCGACGCGCGCCGAGATCCGCCGGCACATCGAGGCGGCGGCCGCCTTCGCCGCCCGGGTGAACAAACCGGTCGTGAACACGGAGATCGGTTGCACGGCCCGCGCGAACCCCTACGACGTCGCGATCGAGGAATACACCCGGGCGCACATGGGCTTCTACATCTGGGAGCTCATGATCACCCGGTACTGGGGCAACGTGCACGGCGTGTTTTACCCCGACGGTACGGTCCGCGATCCATCGATCGCCGCCGCCATGCTCGGATTCTTCCGCAACCGCTCGCCGTCGGCGGTGCCGGAACTGCCGGACCGCGAAGGCTGGGTCACCCGCACAGTCCAAAACGGCCGGGAGTGGCTGGCCGATCCCGCCGGGTCCTATGCCGACGGATTGCGGCTCGCCGAGATTGCGGCGAATCTGCTGGAGGCGAACCAGCTCGTGGCGATGCACGATCCGCCCACGAGTCGGGTGGCCCGGTTGCGGGACGGGCCGCCCCGGCCGGCCGCCCTGCGCGCGCTGCTGACGGAACTGCTGAACCAGCTCGAGCCGTACCGGAAATAGGCGTGGGGCCGGGCGCCGCCCTTCGCCCTCGCTCCGCTGCGGCGAATGGCCAGCCGTAGCCCGAAGGGCGAAGGATGGTGGGTCGACAGGGACTCGAACCCTGAACCAACGACTTAAAAGGACGCTGCTCTACCATTGAGCTATCGACCCAGCCGACTGATTCTCCACCTTTGCAGGTTTCCGCGGCCCTCGTCAAACCCGCTGTCAACGCACCTCGCTCCGCGCAGTCCGGGCCTTCCGGTGCGCGACCACACGGATGGCCCGCAAGTCCGGCCCGCCGCGGCGATTTTGCCGCTTTGGAGATTGCCACCGCCGAAATCGACGGCCCTAATCGGCGCGGGCGATCGGCCAGCAGGTTGTTGTCGGCTCCGCAAATATGGACTCTGTCTTTGGTCCGGCCCGGACGCGGGTCGGATTGTTCCTAGCCTCGGCGTTGACGCTGATCGTCGGGGCCTGCTCCACACCTCAAGCCACCGGGCCGGCGAGCCGGCCGCCGGCCGTGCCTGCCGCCACGGCGCCACGCGTCCGGGTGATGGATTCGGTGGTCAAGGTCTACGCCACGGTCCGGCAGCCGGAACTGCTTCAGCCCTGGATGAAGGGCCCGCCCACCGAGGTGCAGGCCACCGGGGTGGTCATCGCCGGCGATCGCATTCTCACCAGCGCCCGCGTGACGGAGTACGCCACCGACCTGCAGATCCAGGCCCGCGGCTCGGCCGACCGGATCCCCGCCACGGTGGAGTGCTCGGCGCCCACGTTCGGCCTGGCGGTGCTACGGGTGAAGAACCCGGCGTTTTTCGCGCAGCACCCGCCGCTGCCGATCGCGGAGAACCTGCCGAATCTCAAGGACTCGATGCTCGTCTACGGCTATCCGGCCGCGAGCACCGAGCCCTCTGTCGCCACCGACATCGTTTCCAGCATCGACTTCGCGTCCTACAGCTACGCGGTGGCCGGGCTGCGCCTGAAGACCGACGAGGCCGTCGATTCCGGCATGCTCGGCGGACCGGCGGTGGTGGGCGGGAAGATTGCCGGCGTGACCTTGCTCAGCGTTTCCGGCGGCGGTTCCGGGGCCACCTATTTCGTGCCGGCGCCGGAGCTCGAACTGTTCCTCCGCCACATCGTCAACGGGCGCTACACGGGCAAGCCGGGCATCCGCGAAGATTTTCAGACGCTTGAGAACCCGGCCCTCCGCGCGTACCTGCACCTGCCCGCCGCGGCCACCGGTCTGGTCGTCAGTCGACCCTACCTTGACGACCGGGCCTACCCGCTGCGGAAATGGGACCTGATTACAAAGATCGGCGACACGCCGGTCGACGACCAGGGGCGCATCGTGGTGGGCGATGGTCTTCGCCTGCGCTTCTCCTACCTGGTGCAAACGTTACTCCGCGACGGCCGGGTGCCCTTGACGATCATCCGCGACGGGCGCGCGCGCCGCATTGACCTGCCGGTGACGGCGCATCCGGAATTGGTCGAGCCGTACCTCGACGGAACATATCCCTCCTATTTCATCTACGGCCCGGTGGTTTTCTCGACCGCCACCCAGGAGTTTCTCGGCGCCATCCGGCAGAATGCCGCGATGGTCAACCTGCTGGCCGCGGTCCACAATCCGCTCTTCACCCGGCAATACGACCGGCCGGCATTTCCCGGCGAACAACTGGTGGTGGTCGCCTCGCCCTTGTTCGCCGACAAGCTCTCCCAGGGCTATGGAAATCCTGCCACCGGCGTGGTTGAGTCGGTCGACGGCATTCCGATCCGGAATCTCCGCCAACTGGTGGAGGTGCTGCGCGACACCAAGGGTGCGTATGTGGTCATCAAGTTCCACGACCGGGGCCGGCAAATGCTCGCTTTCCCGCGGGCGGAGATGGCGGCGGCGACGAATCGGATCCTGGCCGCCAACGATGTCCGCAGCCAGGGCTCGCCGGCCTTGATGAAAGTGTGGAACCGCAAGGCCGGACCATGAGCGTCTCGCGCCAGCCGACAACCCGGATGCCGCCCCGGCTCTCCGTCCAACTTGCAAGCATGCACTCCCCGACACTGTTACACCGCCGGATCCGTGATCGGCTCCCGGTGGCGGCCTTGGTTCTGGCGCTGCTGGCGGGCGCCGCCGCCGCGAGGGCGGACGCGGCCGCTCCGGCCGGAACGGTGGCGCGGTCGGTGGTCAAGATTTTCGCCACGATCGTGCCGCCCAACGTCTATCAACCCTGGACCAAGCTGCCCCCCGAGGAAGTCAGCGGCAGCGGCGTGATCCTGCCGGGAAATCGGATCCTCACCAACGCCCATGTGGTCCTGTACGCGAACCAGGTGCAGGTGCAGGCCGACCAGTCGGGCGACCGGGTCTATGCCCACGTGGCGGCGATCGCGCCCGGCATCGACCTGGCCGTGCTCAAACTGGACGACAATTCGCTGTTCGCCACCCATCCGCCGTTGCCGCGGGTCGCGACCCTGCCCGCGCTGAAGGATGCCGTGCTGGTCTACGGCTTTCCGCTGGGCGGGACCACGCTCTCCATCACGCGGGGCATCGTCTCCCGCATCGAGTTCGTCCCTTACCGGTATCCCACCGACGGGCTCCGCATCCAGATCGACGCCGCCCTCAATCCGGGCAACAGCGGCGGCCCGGCCGTGGTCGACGGCCATATGATCGGCCTGGCCTTCAGCCGCCTCGGCGGCGACGCCCAAGACATCGGGTACATCATTCCCACCGAGGAGATCGACCTCTTCCTGCAGGACATCGCGGACGGCCATTACGACGGCAAACCGGGGATCTACGACGACTTCCAGACCCTCGACAGCCCGGCGCTCCGCTCGTATCTCAAGCTGCCGCCGAAGGTCCACGGCCTGATGGTCAACCGGCCCTTTGCGGAAGATGCGGCCTACCCGCTGAAGCCGTGGGACGTCATCACCCGGATCGGCAACACCCCGGTCGATGACGAGGGCATGATCGATGCCGGCAACGGCCTGCGCCTCCGCTTCAATTACCTGGTGCAGAAGCTCGCGAAGGACGGCCACGTGCCGTTGACCATTTTCCGGGGCGGACAAACCCGGCAGATCGAACTGCCGGTCTCCTCGCGGCGCCCCATGGTGATTCCCGACCTGAACGGCGCCTATCCCTCGTATTTCATCTACGGCCCAATCGTGTTCTCCACCGCGACCACCGAGTTCCTGGCCGCCACCGCCAACAACACCGGGCTGGCGAACTTCCTGGCCGCCATCGGCAGCCCGCTGGAAACGCGGCGGCTCGACAAGCCGGCGTTCCCCGGCGAGCAATTGGTGGTGGCTGCGTCCCCCTTCTTTCCCAGCCGGCTCGCGGAAGGTTATTCCAGTCCCGAGCTCAGCGTGGTGCAGACGGTCAACGGGGTTC
>JBJKRD010000028.1:0-6054 GCA_046704925.1 Opitutaceae bacterium
TCCCTCAATCCCGCCAAACCCCGCCGCCAGGTGCGTGCCGCGCCCACCGAGAATCCGCGGAACCGCGATCCCCCCGGCGATCCCGAGGTAGGCGCGGGCGCCGGTGCTCGCGGCGCCGAACTCCAGCTCAGCGCCCTCCGGCAGCCGCACCGGCCGCCACCTCGGCAGGCGGAGGCCGCCGACCGTCGCACCCAAGTCGCCACCCGTGACCGCCACCAAAGCCTCGGAAGCGAAGCGCAGGGTCGGACCGGTCAGCGTGATCTCCAGCCCCGCCGCGCCCTCGGCGTTCCCCACCAACAGATTGGCGAGGCGCAGGGCCCGCTGGTCCATGGCGCCGCCCGGGGTGACCCCATGACGTTGCCAGCCGGACCGCCCAAGGTCCTGCACGGTCGTGAACATGCCCGGCGCAAGGATCTGGATCCGGCTCATCGCTGCATCGCGGCGCGGAATTCCTCCGATGAGATGGTGTCGAATTGCACCCAGTCCCCCGTTTGCAGCAAGGCCGGCGGTCGGGCCAGCGGGTCGAACAGCCGCAGCGGCGTGCGGCCAATGAGATGCCAGCCGCCGGGGCTCGCCGATGGGTAGATGCCGGTTTGCGCGCCTCCGATGGCAACCGAGCCGGCGGGCACCCGCGTCCGCGGCGTTGGGCGTCGCGGGGTGTGCAGCGATTCAGGCAGGCCGATCAGATAGGGAAAACCCGGGGCGAATCCAATCGCGCTGACCCGATACTCCGCGTGGCTGTGGCGCTCAACGACCTGCGCGGCCGTCAGATGGTGCGCCGCCGCGACGGCTTCCAGATCGGGCCCCGCGTCGCCCCCGTAACACACCGGGATCACCACCCGGCGCTCGACCGTGCCGGCCGCCGGCCTCGCCGCGGCCGCCGCCCGGTCTCCGATCCAGCGGCAGATGCGTTCGTAGGGAGAATGCTGTCCGCCGCGCACCATGCGCGCCGCGTCGTAGATGACCGTGACGCTGAGATTGGCCGGAACGCACTCGATGTAGCCCGGCAAAGGGTCGGCCTCGAGCGCCGCCGCCAAGGCCTGCACGGCCCCGATCACAGCCACATCCAGCGTGCGGCCGACGGTCGCAATCACCGCCGAGTCTCCGAGCGGCTTGATCTTCATGAGGCGGCGGGCCGGGCCGGCGAGCGCGTCTTGACCAGGAGGAAAACGAGATAACCGACGACCAGGCAGTTTGCCAACAAAAGGGAGATTTTTGGCCAAGTGATTCCCTCCCAGAGGGAGTAGAACTCCAACGGCAGGTAAATGCCGCCCGACAATGCGCCAAACCACTCCGCCCAGCTCCGTTCCCTCCACAAGCCGTAGGATTCGATCAACCTCACCGTGGCGTACGCCAGCGCCCCGAGCGCCAGCATCACCAAGTGGGTGTTATCGAGTCGGGCCATGACATCGATAAACACTCGGGGATAATGGCTTGCGGGATTCAGGTGCAGGTGGTGCACCAGCCGGTCGGCGGCCGCCTGGAGATCGCGGTGCATCAGCCCGAAGAGGCCGAGCCCGGCCGCCAGCACCGTGACGCCCTTGGCGGCCTCGATGCCCGCCACCATTCTCAATCCAACGCGAGCAGCCATTTCCAGCGTAATAAGCGCACATCCCGGCAGGGCGCGCAAGTCTCGGGGTCTCATCCTCCCGGCGCAGGTTGCCCGGAGCCGCCATCCGCTTGCAGCGACGAATTGGGCACCGGCCGCCCTTCTTACCTTGCCACACCCATGACTAATAGCTAGACGCGCCGTTTCTTATTTGTCCGGTGTCAGTTGAAGTCTCCGGTCAATGAGTAGATTCATCCTGCAATTCCATCCATGGCTTTGAACCGTCGTTATCGATTGGCCGTCCTTCTGACCGCCGGGCTGGCGCTGGCCGGCTGCAAAGATACCAGGATAGTTTCCTACCGGGTGGCGAAGGAAACGCCGTCGAACCCTCCGGCGATGACCGCCGCCGATCCGGGGTCCGCGATCCACTGGCAAACGCCGTCGGGCTGGGAGGAACAGCCGGCCGGCGGCATGCGCCAAGGCAGCTTCACGGTGCCCGGCCCCGACGGGACCAAGGCCGACATGTCCGTTATCACCTTTCCCGGCGACGTCGGGGGCGATCTCGCCAACCTGAATCGCTGGCGCGGTCAGCTTGGGCTGCCGCCGGTGGGCGCCGCTGAACTGCCGGACGCCTTTGCCAAGGTGAAGGCCCCGGCCGGCGAGTTTCTGGTGGCCGACCTGGTGGGCCAGGCCCCGTCCGACGGCGGGACGGAGCCGCCTCGCATCCTTGGTGCCATCCTTGCGCAGACCGGACAAACCTGGTTTTTCAAGCTGTCCGGTCAGGACAAGCTCGTCGAATCGCAGAAACCGACCTTCCTCAGCTTCCTGCAATCGGTGCGATTCACCTCCGCTGCCGGCGCACCGCCGGCAAGCGGGCGCGCCCAGACCACCAACACGAATGATCTGCCACCCGACGCCCGCGGCGTGCCGGCGCAGGGCGCCCTCGCGGCGGACACCCTCCCGCCCGGACATCCGCCGATCGGCGGCGGAGCCGCGGCCGCCGGCGCCGCCATGAGCTCCGCCCCGGTGCCGGTCGCGGGCGGCGAGGCGCTCACCTGGACCGCACCGCCGCAATGGACGCCGACGGCCGGTTCAGCCATGCGCAAGGGCAGTTACGCGGTGAAGGGCCCGGAGGGCGTCGGCGATCTCTCGATCACCGCCTTTCCGGGTGATGTCGGCGGCGACCTCGCCAACGTCAATCGCTGGCGCGGCCAGCTTGACCTGCCGCCGGTCTCCAACCTTGCCGGCGCCGTGCAGACGCTCGACGCGCACGGCCTCCACATGGTGGTCTTCGACGGGGCCAATGCCGGCCAGGCCATCCTCGGGGCCATCGTGCCGCTGTCGGGCCAGACCTGGTTCTTCAAGCTGACGGGACCGGACCAGCTCGTCGCCCGGGAAAAGGCGACGTTTCTCGATTTCCTGAAAACCGTAAAGGCCCCCTGATCTCCATGCGCGCGCTGATGCAGTCACTCGTGGATTTCTTCACCTCGATGAAGTTGACGGTGGTATTGCTCGTGCTCGGGCTCGTCCTGGTGTTCCTGGCCACCCTCGCGCAGGTGAATCTGGGCGTCTTCGCCGTCCAGCAGAAATATTTCCAGTCGCTGTTCGTGATGGACCGGATCCGCGGCACCGACATCCCGGTGCCCTGGTTTCCCGGCGGCTACCTCATCGGCGGCCTGCTGGTGTTGAACCTCTTT
Source organism: Opitutaceae bacterium (assembly GCA_046704925.1). GTDB lineage: Bacteria > Verrucomicrobiota > Verrucomicrobiia > Opitutales > Opitutaceae > Fen-1467. The sequence goes on from JBJKRD010000028.1 coordinate 3,247, forward strand.
GCCGCCCACGTCCACCGCTTCCGCCTCAGCTGGAAAAAGTCGGGCATCTGGCTGGCGCATTCCGGCCTGATCCTCCTGCTGCTGGGAGTTTTCTTCACCGGCATTTTCCAGCAGGAAAGCCAGATGACGCTCGATGACGGCCAGACGAAGGACTACTCCGAGAGTTACCTCCACACCGAACTGGCGGTGATCGACACGACGAATCCCGGCTATGACGACGTCGTGGCGATCCCGCTGGCGCGCCTGGAGCGGGGAAACACGATCCAGTATCCGAAGCTGCCGTTCACCATCCGCCCGGTGGCGCTCTATCCGAACTCGGCGCTGCAGATGCGCAGCCAGGTCGCGAACGCGGCGCCGTCGCCGGCGGACCAGGGTTTTGGCCCGCAGCTCGTGGCCACGCCGGAGGCGATCACCTACCGCCAGGACGATCAGAACAATCCCACCGCCTTCATTGAGCTCAACGGTTCCGACGGGCGCCTCGGCACCTGGCTCGTCTCCACGCTGCTGAACCAGCCCCAGACCTTCAGCTACCAGAACCACACCTGGGAGCTCATCCTGCGGCCGGCGCGCTACTATCTGCCGTTCTCGGTGACCCTGATCAAATTCTCGCACGACCGCTATCCGGGCACCGACATCCCCAAGAACTTTTCCAGCCGGGTCCGCCTGCGCACGCCCGACGGCCGGGTGGACCGCAACGTGCTCATCTACATGAACAATCCGCTGCGCTACGACGGCCGCACCTTTTACCAGGCCAGCTTTGCGAACAACGACCGGACGTCCATTCTCCAGGTTGTGCGCAACCCCAGCTGGCTCGTCCCGTACATTTCCTGCGGCATGGTGTTCGCCGGATTGATCATTCAATTCGGCATCAGCCTGATGGGTTTCATCCGCAAGCGCGCCGCCGCCGCCGCCGTGACCGCCTAGCCCTCAAAGGAGACTTCTTCTTGAAAAAATTCGTACCCATTCTCGTCCTGGCGTTCGGCGTCTTGTATCTCGGATCGACGCTGGTGCCGCCGCGCAACAAATCCGAATTCGACCTGCGGGGATTCGGACGCCTGCCGGTGCTGCTCAACGGCCGCATCAAGCCGCTCGATACCGTGGCCCGCGATTCGCTGCTGGTCATCCAGGGTCGCCAGCGTCTCGTGGCGCCCGACGGCCAGACGCTCAGCCCGGACGGGTGGCTGCTCGACGTCCTCTTCAATCCCGCGGTGGCCGACCAGTACAAGCAGTTCCGCATCGACAACCAGGATGTCCGCTCGCTGTTCGGGCTCACCGAAGAAGACACCGAGATCCATTACGCCGGCTCGTCCCAGCAGACCATGGCCTCGCTCGGCATGCTGCCCTCGCGCAGCTATCTGTTCTCCTTCGACCAGCTGCGCAAGGGTCTGCCCGAACTCGAGCGCCAGGAAAAGATGGCCGAGCCGGTGGAGGACCAACTGCGCAGCGCGTTCCAGCGCGGCGTGATGGCGCTCTACGAACACCTCGTGCTGTACCAGCGCCTCAAGGCCAGCCTCAACGTGGAGGACAGCCCGGACTTTCTCGCCGACCTGATCCAGCTGCAGGACGCGCTGCCGGCCTACTCCGCCGCCTTCCGCGCCAAGGAAGCCGGCCAGCCCTACAACGAGAAGGACTACAAGGCCCTGATGGATTTTGCCTCGCGCTTCCAATACATGAGCGATTCGGGTTACCTGTTGGCGATCCCGCCGGATGCGGGCAGCGCGAACGCCAACGCCTGGTCGAAGGCGGGCGACGTGCTGCTGACCACCTTCCGCCGTGGCGCCGTCAATCCCGACGTGATGGCGTACGCCGCCCTGGGGCACGCCTGGCGCCTCAAGCAACCGCAAGATTTCAACGAGGTGCTGCACCTCTACACGCAGCAGCTGGCCAAACGCTTCTCCGGCGTGCTCCGGAAATGCCGCGTCGAGGTCGCCTTCAACCACGCCCAGCCCTTCTATTCCGGCATGATCCTCTATGTGCTGGCGTTCCTGATCGCGGTGGTCTCCTGGCTGAAATGGCCGGATACGCTGCAGCGCGCGGGCTTCTGGCTCATGGCGCTGGCGTTCGTGGCGAGCACCGCGGGCATCGTCACCCGCATGTGGCTGGAGGGCCGGCCGCCGGTGACCAACCTGTATTCGTCGGCGCTCTTCGTGGGCTGGGTGGCGGTGGCGCTTTGCCTCGTCCTCGAGCGCATTTATCGCAACGCCATCGGCACGGTGGCGGGTTCGATGATCGGTTTCGGCACGTTGATCATCGCCCACCATCTTTCGATGAGCGGCGACACGATGGAGATGATGCGGGCCGTGCTGGACTCCAATTTCTGGCTGTCGACGCACGTCGTGACGATCACGATGGGCTACGGGGCCACCTTCCTCGCCGGTTTCCTGGCCATCATCTACATCTTCCGCGGCCTCTTCACCAAATCCCTGTCCAAGGACACCGCCGATTCCCTGACCCGCATGGTTTACGGCATCGTGTGCTTCGCCACCCTGTTCAGTTTCGTCGGCACCGTCCTGGGCGGCATCTGGGCCGACCAATCCTGGGGACGCTTCTGGGGCTGGGACCCGAAGGAAAACGGCGCCCTGATCATCGTCCTGTGGAACGCGATCATCCTGCACTGCCGCTGGGGCGGCATGGTGCGGCAGCGCGGGCTCATGATGCTGGCGGTGTTTGGCAATATCGTCACGTCGTGGAGCTGGTTCGGCACCAACATGCTGGGCGTGGGCCTTCACTCCTACGGCTTCACCCAGGCGGCCTTCCGCGGCCTCATCGCCTTCGTCGCCAGCCAGATTCTGATCATCGCCCTGGCGG
>JBJKRD010000029.1:0-10525 GCA_046704925.1 Opitutaceae bacterium
CTGCCTGCGGTTCTTCGGCGCCGTCGGCGGCGTGTGGCTGATCGCCGCAATCAGCGTGCTGACCCTCCACGAGTTTTTCGCTTTGCTCCGCGGCCTGGGAGTCCAGCCGTTCGCCCGTTTGGGTCTCTTCTTTTGCGCGGCGATCGTGCTCGCCCCGCTCTACCTCGAGCCCTACCTGAACGCCACCGAGGTGCTGGCATTCGCGGTGATTGCATTCTCCGTGCGCATCCTCGGTGAGCGCGAACCGCACGATCGGGTCGAGACCCTGGCCTGGACGGTTTTCGGCCTGGCGTACATCCCCTTCATGCTGCACTTCCTCGTGCGCATCTTGCTCCTGCCCGGGCCGACGCCCCAGACGGGCCTCGTGCTGGGCCTCTGGCTGGTCGTTGTGACCAAATTCTGCGACATGGGCGCATTTCTCACCGGGCTGGCCATCGGCCGGCACAAGCTGGCGCCCAAGATCAGTCCCAAGAAAACCTGGGAAGGGGTGGCCGGCGGCACCGTGCTCGCGGTGGCGACCGGGGCGGTGCTCGCCTGGAGCTGCCGCGCCTATGTTCCCTCCCACTTCACGCCGCTGCTCGCGGCCGTGCTGGCGGCGCCGCTGGCCGCCCTCGGAGTCATCGCCGACCTCGTCGAATCGATCATCAAACGCCGGGTGGACGCCAAGGACGCCGGTCGCACCATTCCCGGCATCGGCGGCGTCTTCGACCTCACCGACAGCCTGATCCTCGCGGCGCCGCTCGGCTGGGCGGTGTTTCATCTGCTCTGACGCCGCGGGCCGGCGGCGATCGATCCACCTCGCCGCCCGCCGTTGCGGCCCCTGAATTTTGGGTTCCACCTCCACCAGAAAACGTCTCGTGCTCCTCGGCGCCACCGGCTCGGTCGGCGAGAACGCCCTGCGCGTCGTGGCCGCGCACCGGGACCGGCTGGAGCTGGCCGGCATCGCTTCGCGCGCCAACCACCGGCGGCTGGCCGAGATCGCGCGCCAGTTCGGCGTCCGGCACGTGGGCCTTTTCGACAACGCGGCCCTGGCGGAGGCGCGCGCGAATCCGGCGGCCTTCCCGGCGGAAACGCGCCTCTACGGGGGCCTCGCCGGCCTGACCGAACTGGCCCAATTGCCGGACGCCGACCTGGTACTCGTCGCCGTCGTGGGGACCGCCGGTCTCCAGCCCGCCCTGGCCGCGCTCGCCGCCGGGAAATCCCTGGCCCTGGCGTCCAAGGAGATCCTCGTGCTGGCCGGCAAATTCGTGATGGCCGCGGCCCGCGCCACCGGGGCGCGGCTTCTGCCGGTCGACAGCGAACACAACGCGGTGTTTCAGTGTCTCGAGGGCCATACGATGGCCGCCGTGCGCCGGATTGTGCTTACGGCCTCCGGCGGCGCCTTTCGTGACCTGCCGGCCGCCGACCTCGCCCGCGTCACCCCGGCGGACGCCCTCCGGCACCCCAACTGGGCCATGGGCCCGAAAATCACCGTCGACTCGGCCACGCTGGCCAACAAGGGCCTCGAGCTCATGGAGGCGCAATGGCTCTTCGGCCTGCGTGCCGACCAATGCCAGGCCGTCCTGCATCCCCAGAGCATCGTGCACTGCCTGGTCGAGTTCACCGACGGCGCCATGCTGGCCCAACTGGCGCCGCCGTCGATGACCTTTCCCATCCAGCACGCCCTGCTGTATCCCGACCGGCCGCCCGGCATCGACGCGGCCCTCGACCTGCAGAAGTTGTTGGCCCTCGATTTTCGCCCCGTGGACGAAACGCGCTATCCCTGCCTGCGGCTGGCCCGGGCGGCGATGAACGCAGGCGGCGTGGCGCCGGCCACTTACAACGCCGCCAACGAAGTCGCGGTGGCGGCATTTCTGGCCGGCCGGCTGCCGTTTCTTGCCATTCCCCAGGTCATCGAGCAAAGTTTGTCGATCAACCGGAACTTCGAACCTGTTGATCTGGAAGCTGTCCTCGATATCGACGCCGCGACCCGCCGGACCGCCCAGGCCATGGTCGCCCGTCTCCAATCCTGATCCAGCCCGTGTCCACCTTGCTCCAGTCCATTGCCACCAACGCCTGGTCGGTCTTCCTGATCATACTGTTCTTCGGCGGTTCGATCTTCGTGCATGAACTCGGCCACTTCCTGGCCGCCCGCCGCCGGAGGGTGAAGGTGGAGCGCTTTTCGATCGGATTCGGCCCGAAGATCTTCTCCTGGCACGGCCGGGACGGCGTGGAATACCGGGTGTCGTGGCTGCCGCTGGGCGGTTACGTGCTGCTGCCCCAACTGGCCGACCTGCACATGATCGAGGGAGAGTCGACGGCGGATCTGGCCAAGCTGCCGCCCGTCGGCTACTGGACCAAGATGGTGGTGTTCTTCGCCGGCGCGGCGTGCAACATGCTCTTCGCCTTCGTGCTGGCCTGCATCGTCTGGGTTGCCGGTCAGCCGACCAGCGCGGAATTCAACACCACGAAAATCGGCCAGGTGCTGCCGACCGTCACCCTGCCCGACGGCCGCACCGTGCCCAGCCCGGCGTCGGAGGCCGGCTTCCGCCCGGGCGACGTCGTGCGGGCCATCGACGGCAAGTCAGTTTCGGATTGGCTGGATTTGCAGCAGACCCTCTTCGCCAGCGGGGGCCGGGGCCCCGAGGACCAGCCGATGTCGGTCTTCACGGTCGAGCGCGACGGGCACCTGATGAAGATCACCGTCTATCCGCGCCTGGCCGGCAGTGATCGCATGCGCCATATCGGCATCGCGCCCGCCGAAGAACTGATCATCGGGGCCGTGAAGCCCGGCCTGCTCGGACAGAAGATCGGCCTGCAGCCGGGAGACCGCATCACCGCGTACGATTCCACCCCCCTGCTCTCGCGCGACGCCTTTGTCGACTATCTGACCAAACATCACGATCGGTCGGTGCGACTGGACGTCCTGCGCGGCACCCAGCATGTCGTCCTGGAGGTCCCGCCGCGGCCGGCGGGCGCCAGCATCGCCGACCTCGGCATCCAGCGGGCGACCACCTTCATGGTGGTGCATCCCGGCCCCTTTCAACAAATCCAGGATAACGTCGTGATGACAATCCGCGTGCTGGTGGGGCTGCTCAACCCGCGGTCCGACCTGGGGGTGTCCCAATTGACCGGACCGGTGGGCATCATCAGCGTCTTTTACGCCACGGCCCAGAGCGACATCCGGCTGGTGCTGTGGTTCGCCATTCTCGTCAACGTCAACCTGGCGATCCTCAATTTGCTGCCGATCCCGGTTTTCGACGGCGGCCACATGCTCTTCGCCACGATCAGCCGGTTGCGCGGCCGGTCGCTGCCGCCGGAATTCGTGATGACCACGCAGAGCGTGTTCGTGGTCCTGATCATCTCGCTGTTCCTGTACGTCACGTTCTTCGACGTCCGTCGCATCCGCCGCGACGCGCAGGCGGATCAGGCTCCGCCACCACCAGCCGCCAAGACCGAGACCGCGCCGGCCGCGCCCTAGTCCCGTCAGCGGCGTCCGCCATGGCTTACTGCGTCTCCCGGTTTCGCACCGTCCGCCGCCGCACCGTCGAGGTGCGGGTCGGGTCGGTGGGGGTCGGCGGATCGAATCCGCTCCGGCTGCAGTCCATGACCACGAGCGACACCCAGGACATTGACGCGACCGTACGGCAATGCATCGCCCTGGCGGAGGTCGGCTGCGAGATCGTCCGCGTCACGGCGCCGAACGTGCCCGCCGCCAAATGCCTCCGGGCCATCCGCGAGCGTTTCACGGCGGCCGGATTCGGGGCGGTGCCGCTGGTCGCCGACATCCATTTTCTGCCGGCGGCGGCGCTGGAGGCGGTCGAGCACGTGGAAAAGGTGCGGGTCAATCCCGGCAACTACGCGGACAAAAAGAAATTCGCGCAGCGCGAGTACACCGATGCCGAGTACCAGCGGGAATTGGAGCGCCTGCACGAGGCCTTCGCCCCGCTGGTGCGGCGCTGCCGCCAGCTCGGCCGGGCGCTGCGCATCGGCACCAACCACGGATCGCTCTCCGACCGCATCACCAACCGGTATGGCGACACGCCGCTGGGCATGGTCGAAAGCGCGCTCGAATTCGTCCGCATCGCCGAGGCCGAGGGCTTGCCTGATCTCATCCTGTCGATGAAGGCCAGCAACCCGAAGGTGATGATCCAGGCGTACCGGCTGCTGGCGGAGCGGATGGACGCGGCGCACCGTCCCTATCCGTTGCACCTCGGCGTCACCGAGGCGGGCGACGGCGAGGACGGGCGCATCAAGAGCGCCATCGGCATCGGAGCCCTGCTGCTCGACGGACTCGGAGACACGATTCGGGTCTCCCTGACCGAGGACTCGGTCTATGAGATTCCGGTGGCCCGGGCCATCGCCGACAAAGTCATGACATTATGGACAGCCGGGCCCGGCGGTTCCCCCGAAAGCGAAGATTCCGGGTCCTTGGCGAGCGACGCGATCGACCCCTTTCATTTCTCCCGGCGTGAAACCACGGCGCTGCCCATCGCTGAACCCTGCGCGGTCGGATCGGGCGAACCGCCGCGCGTCGTTGTCCGCATCCCCGACGCCGAGCATCTGAGCGGCGTCGCCGCGGCGCTGTCCGGCGCGGCGTCGCCGGATACGCCGGCAGAAGGCCTGCTGGTGCCGGTGGCGACGGTCGCGGAACTCTCCGCCCTTCGCCGAATCCTGGCCGCCGCGCGCCTGCCGGGCAGGTTTCTGATTCTCGAACTGGGCGACCCGCTGACTCCCGGCGATCTGACGGGATTTCCCGCGACTGAAAAGATTCGCTTGGTGTTGCATCGCCGCTTCCTGGCTTCGGAGATCGGGCGGCTGCGGGCCTTTCTCGACCTGGCGGGCCGCCACGGTCACTACCTGGCCATCGGCCTCGCGCCGGCCGACGTGCCCGCGCTCGCCGGCGTCCTGGCGGCTGCCGGGGACGGCCGGATCATGGTTACCTTGGCCGAATCGGCCGGGTTCACCGCGCCCGAGCACGCGCTCGGCGCCTACCGCCGGCTGACCGAGCAATTGCGCCGCCACGGGATCCGTGCCCCGCTCTGGATCCGCAACACCGCCGCCGCGGCCGTGCGCCACGAAGCCGCTTTTCTGCCCCGGCTGATCGAGGCCAGCTTTCTCACCGGCGGGCTTCTGTGCGACGGCCTGGGAGATCTGGTGAGCCTCGAAACTGAAGCGGATCCGGCGCGCGCCCTGAAGCTCGGCTACAACCTTCTCCAAGGAGCCGGGGCGCGCGTCTCCAAAACTGAATTTGTGGCCTGCCCCAGTTGCGGGCGCACGCTCTTCGACCTGCAGACGACAACCCAACGCATTCGCGGCAAGACCGGTCACCTCAAGGGTGTGAAGATCGCCATCATGGGCTGCATCGTGAACGGGCCCGGGGAAATGGCCGACGCGGATTTTGGTTACGTCGGCGGGGCGCCGGGCAAAATCAACCTCTACGTCGGAAAAACCTGCGTGCAGTACAACGTCCCCCAAGCCGCGGCGGATGACCGCCTGATCGCCCTCATCAGGGAACACGGCCGGTGGCTCGACCCGTCCCCGCGCCCGGAGCCCGTGCCCGCCCAGCCCGCCGCGGGCGGGTGACGGCGTCCGCCCGCGCCGCTGTCACAATGCCGTCACTACCGCTTTTCAGTTGTGACAGAATCGTCTCCGGACCCCCTCTCCCGGCCGGCGTAGTGAATGCCCCGTTACGTCCGCAGTCGGCCCCCGGCGCACGACCATTTGGACGGTTTTTCCGGGTTGTTGCCTCCGTGTGAATAACTTGTGGGAAAGTTGCTCTTGAAATGCATTTTGTGATTCACGTTACTGCGCCGATTCGTTTTGCTTCGTAGTTCCTCGCCTGTTCTTTCCCGCGCCTGCAGCCTGACGTTGCCCACGCGCTCCCTTGGAGCACCATCCTTCCTTCTGGTCTTCAATAGCTTAATCGCTATGTTGATGCAGCCCGATCTCCCTGAGGACCGGACCTCACTTTCTCCTTGGAGCGAGCAACGATATCCGACCCCACCAGGCGCGCGGCGAGAGCCATTCCGCCGGTCGTGTGAATAATCCCTTCCCTTTGCCCGTTCCATGCCTTCCTTGACCCTCCAATCCAGCCTCTGGGAAACTGTAAAATGCGACTTCAAGGGGCTGTTTCCCGAAGACGTTTTTCAGATGTGGTTTGAGCCCATCGTGTGCCTTGAGACGGCGGAAGACTCGATCACCTTGGGAGTACCGAACGACTTCGCCGTCATCTGGATCCACGACAACTATCTCGACCTGATCACCCAGCGTCTTCGGCTGACGGCTGGCCGTCTCATCAATGTGACCCTGAAGGTCTGCCAGCCGGCCCAGGTGGCCAAAGCGGGCAGTGCATTCCCCGCGGGCGGAAACGGCACGGGCGAGAGTCAGTCTCCCGTGCTGCATCATCCGCGGACGCGGACGACGCCGCGACGTTCGGGGCGGTACGACGAAAAGTCCCCTTACGCGGGTCTGCTCAATCCCCGCAACACGTTTGAGAACTTTGTGGTCGGGGCCAACAATCAGCTGGCCCACGCCGCCGCCCTGGCCGTGGCCCAGGCACCGGCCCAGGCCTTCAATCCGCTTTTCATCTACGGCGATACCGGCCTCGGCAAGACGCACCTCATGCACGCCGTCGGCCACAGCGTGCTGCGCAACAACGGCGAAGCCAAGGTGGCGTACCTGTCCACGGAGAAGTTCACCAACGAATTCATCCAGGCTCTGCAGGAGAACAGCCTCACCCGTTTCCGGCAGCGGTATCGCAACGTCGACGTCCTGCTGCTCGACGACGTGCAATTCCTGAGCGGCAAGGAACGCATCCAGGAGGAGTTCTTCCACACGTTCAACGACGTCTTCGAATCGGGCAAGCAGATCGTGCTCACCAGCGACCGGCCGGCTAGCGAGATCGCCAAACTGGAATCGCGTCTGGTCTCGCGTTTCCAATGGGGCTACGTGGCGGACATCCAGTCGCCCGACCTCGAGACGCGCGTGGCCATCCTGCGCACCAAGGCCGCCAGCCTGAAATTCGACGTGCCGCCGGCGGTCATCAACTTCATCGCCCAGCACATCTCCAAGAACATCCGGCGCCTCGAGGGCGCGTTGATCAAGGTCGCCAGCTATTCGGCCCTGACCAACAAGACCCTGGACCTGCCGACGGTCGAGATGCTGCTGCAGGACGTGCTGATGGAACAAGCGCAAAGCCAGCTCACGCTGGAGACCATTCAGAAGCGCGTCGCCGACCATTACCAGATCCGCCACAGCGATATGACCAGCAAACGGCGGCCCGCCAACATCGCCATGCCGCGGCAGATCGCGATGTACTTGGCGCGCCAGCTCACGAAGCATTCGCTGCAGGAAATCGGCGAGGCGTTCGGCGGGCGCGACCATGGCACGGTCATCCACGCCTGCAAGACGGTCGAGAACATGATGGAGCAGGACGATTCGATCCGCGGCAGCGTCGAGTTCCTGCGGGCGCAGCTCTCCAAGTAGTCTCGTCCGGGTTGGCGGTCGCCCCGCCCCGGCCGGACGGCCGGGCTTCGGCCCCGGCAACCGCGGCGGCTTCTGCTCTAATGTTCTCATGAAATCGGTCTGGTTCTTTCACCGCATCCGGCTATGCCAGAACCGTTTTTGACGCCTTCTTCCATGAAAAAACCCACCGCCCATTTCGCCAAGATTCCGCCGGTCGCCTACGAAGGGCCGAAATCGGAGAATCCGCTCGCCTTCAAGCACTACAACCCCGATGAGATCATCGACGGGCGGCCGCTGAAGCAGCATCTGCGGTATTCAATCGCCTATTGGCACTCGTTCCGGGGCGCCGGCTCGGACCAGTTCGGCGTCGGCACGATCTGCCGGCCGTGGGAGACCGGCAAGGATCCCCTCACCGTCGCCAAGACGCGGATGGACGCGGCCTTCGAGTTCTTCACCAAGATCCAGGCGCCGTTCTGGTGTTTCCACGACCGCGACATCGCCCCCGAAGGCCGGACGCTCGCCGAGACCAACCGCAATCTGGAAAAACTCGTGGCCCATGCCCGGCAGTTGCAGAAGGCCACCGGGGTCAAGCTGCTCTGGGGAACGGCGAACCTGTTTTCGCATCCGCGGTACATGTGCGGTGCCGCCACCAATCCCGACGCCCACGTGTTCGCCGTCGCCGCGGCCCAGGTGAAGCGGGCGTTGGAGGCCACCCGGGAGCTGGGCGGCGAGAACTACGTCTTCTGGGGCGGCCGGGAGGGCTACGAGACGCTGCTCAACACCGATCTCAAGCGCGAACAGGAGCACCTCGCCCGTTTCCTCCACATGGCGGTCGACTATGCCCGCGCCATCGGTTTCAAGGGCCAGTTCCTGATCGAGCCCAAACCCAAGGAACCGACCAAACACCAGTACGATTTCGACGTCGCCTCCGGCATCGCCTTCCTGCGGACGCACGGCCTCGACCGGCACTTCAAGTTCAACATCGAGACCAATCACGCGACGCTCGCCGGCCACACCTTCCAGCACGAAATCGAGGTGGCGGCGGCCCACGGATTGCTCGGCTCGATCGATGCCAACACGGGCGACCTGCTGCTCGGCTGGGACACCGATCAATTCAACACCGACGTGAAGGAACTCACCCTGGCGATGATCTCGATCCTGCGGGCGGGCGGCTTGGGTTCCGGCGGCTTCAACTTCGACGCCAAGCTGCGCCGACCCTCGATCGATCTGGAGGACCTGTTCTATGCCCACATCGGCGGATTCGACGCCTACGCGCTGGCGTACAAGCTCGCCCGCCGGGTGCTCGCGGATGGCAAGTTCACCCAGTTTGTCGCGGCGCGCTACAACAGCTACAACGTCGGTTTCGGCCGGGAAATCGAATCCGGCAAGGTCGGTTTCAAGGAACTCGAGAAGATCGCCCTGCGCCTCGGCGAGCCGGTGCCGCGGAGCGGCCGCCAGGAATACCTCGAGAACCTGCTCAACCAGTACCTCCACGGGTGAGCAGGCGCCGGGCGGGTCCCGCGCCTACTCGGCGTCGTAGATCTGCACCCGGGTCCAGCAGCGGCTGAAACGCGCGATGAACGCCAGGTGCACCGGATCCGCCTGGTAGGCGTTGTGCGCGGCGACATCGCGGCAGATCACAGTCAGCGCGAAGTCGAACGTCCGGTCCACCACGGGCCGGTGCGGCACCGCCGCCGGGGTGCCGATGTGCGCCTGTTGCACGGCCTTGATCGCGGCCAGCGATTCCAGACCGCGACGAAAGTCGGCCCGCTCGGCTGCGCCGAGATCCGGTTTCAACCAGAAGAAGACATGATGGATCAGCATGGGGGAAAATTCTGTTCGCCCGTGGTCTGCCCCGGCGGCAGGTCACCGGCCGGCAGGATGCCGGGGGTGGTCGGCGCCGACCTGGCCAGCTCCCGCCGCGCAACGCGGCGCCGCCAGAGTCGGCGGGCGGGGTATTTGACGCCGCCATGGTAGAACGCCAGCACAGCCAGGACGCCGACCGCCGCGTAGGTCATCCCTTCGACGGTGGTGGGCACGGCCGGTTTGAAGATGTCCCAAGTAGCCCCGGCGATCGACAGGTCGAGGTGCCGCAAAAACACCAGCGGGCGCGCGAACACGGACGCGTGGCGGATGGCGGCGTCCGCGGCGGCCAGCGCGTCCACGCGCGCCGCCGTTTCCCGCATCACCTGCCCGAGTTTCGCCACGGTGGGCTCACCGCTCGCGAGACTCTTGGCCACCAGTTGCTGGAAGCTCAGACCGGCCTTGGTCGCGACGTCGTGAAACTGCTCCAACTGCCGGCGCGCCTCGTCGAGATGCCCGCCCAGCCGCTGCAGGTACTGCTGCATGAACTCCGGAAGTTGGGAAAAAAGCACCGCACCGACCACGCACAACAGGCGGTCGACCAGGCCGTCGCCCGCCGACGCCACGGAACGAAGCGGTCGCGTCCAGTGCATGGGGATAGCTTCCACCCAAATGCGCGCCGGGCAAGTTCAAGCCGCTCCCCATCGACCGGCCCGGCGCCGGTCAAAGCGGCGCCCCGTCCGTCGGGGGATCATAGAGATGGCAGGCCACCAGGTGTTGGTCCCCGCCCCCGGGGGCCGACCGCAACTCCGGGCGGCGGTCCCGGCAGAGGGCGAAAACCCGGGGGCAGCGCGGATGGTAGGGGCAACCAGGCGCGGAGCGGCCCGGGTCGACGGGATCCCCCTCCCCGCCGAGGCTCATGCGGTGATCGGGGTCGGCCCGCGGCAGCGCGGCGTGGAGGGCCTGGGTGCAGGGATGCCGCGGTTCGCGGAACAGCGCCGCCGTCTCGGCCAACTCGATAATCCGCCCGGCATACATCACCGCGACCCGGCTGCAGAGATGCCGCACGACCTCCAGATTGTGCCCAACAAAAACGTAGGTCAGATGGAATTCCTCCTGCAAATCCTTCAACAGGTTGAGCACCTGCGCCTGCACCGAGACGTCGAGCGCCGAGACCGGTTCGTCGAGCACCATGATCCGCGGGCTCGCGGCGAGCGCGCGGGCGACACCGATGCGCTGCGCTTGGCCGCCGGAGAACTCGTGCGGGTAGCGGTCG
>JBJKRD010000030.1:0-31015 GCA_046704925.1 Opitutaceae bacterium
CCGCGATCGGAGCGATTCGGGCGCTGCGCGTACGGTGCAGACGCGTACCAGAAGATGTCTCCGTGGTGGGATTCGACGACATCCAAAGCGCGGCATTTCAAAATCCTGGGCTGACCACGATCCGGCAGCCGCTGCGAGAGATGGGTATCACGGCGGCCAGTACGTTGTTGAAGCGGATCAACGCGGGCCCTAAATCGGATTATCCAAAGACCATCGTGGTGGAACCGGAGCTGATCGTGCGTGGCAGCGCTGCTGAAGCTCCCAAGTGAGAAGCCTCCATAGTAGAACTCGACCGTTTAGGAGGCGGTCTAGAGCAAGGAGGATCAGTCTCGATCCTGGGTAACGATGTGAACGTCCACTTCCGGGGACTCGCGCAAAAAGCGGTGGGCAGGGGAAAGATAAAGATACTTTTTCCAGCTCTTCTCGACAGAGCGGCCGAAGATGACCTGGGTGATGTGTTTCTCGCGGACGATCTCGCCGACAACGTCGGCGATGCTCACACCTCTGCGAAGGATGACTTTGGCTCCGAGATTTTCCGCGAACTTTAGTTTGGCGGCCAGCGCGCGCTTGCCTTCGTCGGCGCCGGCCTTATCCGTTTCGACGTGAATGACGTAGAACTCCGAATCGAGGCGCCGGGCCATGCGTGCGCCGCGGGCGATGAGATATTGCGCGGAGGGATCGGTGCCAACGCAGACGGCCAGGCGTTCACGAACGGCCCAGTTTTTCTGGATATCCTTCGCGGCCATGTAATTTTCCAGGCTGCGATCCACCTGCTCGGCAACCTGGCGGAGGGCCAATTCCCTAAGAGCGATGAGGTTGCCGCGCCGGAAGAAACTGCCGAGCGCCTGATCAACCTTTTCCTGCAGGTAAACATCGCCGCGGCGCATCCGGTTCTGCAATGCTTCGGGGGTGAGATCCACCATCACGGTCTCATTGGCGGTCATGGGCACCCAATCGGGAACAGTTTCCCGGACAGTGACACCGGTAATGTTGCGCACGATGGGGCAGATGCTTTCGATGTGCTGAATGTTGAGGGTGGACAGAACGTCTATTTTTGCGGCGAGGATTTCCTGGACGTCCTCATAGCGCTTACGGTGCTTGCTACCCGGGAAGTTGGTGTGGGCGAGTTCATCCACGAGGACAACCTCCGGATGGCGCGAGAGAATGGCATCTACATCCATCTCCTGGAAGATTGTGCCCTTGTACTCGATTTTGCGGCGGGGAACGGCTTCAAGCTGAGAAGTGAGCTCCTCAATGCCCTTGCGTCCGTGGGACTCGACGACGCCAATCACGACATCCTCGCCGCGAGTGTGGCGGCGGATGGCCTCGCAGAGCATGCCATAGGTCTTGCCGACGCCCGGAGCGTAGCCGAGGAAAAGCTTGAAAACTCCCTTTTCCCGCAGGGGGGGCGAAGCGACTTCGAGCCAGTCTTCGGGTTTCTTAGGCAAGAAAGGTATCTCCCCGCGTGGTCTGCAGCCGAATACGATAGAATTTGGGCATGTTCCGATTTCTAAAGCCGCGAACCATTCATGTCGGTGCGTCCCTGCTGATCGTCGTTGTAATCACTGCGTTTTACCGCGAGGCCCTTTCCAACGTAAACCACACGACCGTGGCTCTGACGTTCCTCCTTGCGATTTTAGCAGTTTCCGCAGTCTGGGGAATGGCCGTATCCGTACTGATGTCTCTGGCCGCGATGCTGGCGTTCAACTTTTTCTTCCTGCCGCCTGTGGGAAGGCTGACCGTTGAGGATCCCCAGAATTGGGTTGCGCTATTTGCGTTCATGGTGACAGCGATTGTCGGAAGCCAGCTCTCCAACCGCATTCGCAAGGAGGCGGACACGGCAAACCGCAGGCGGCGAGAGATCGAACAGCTTTACGCTTTCAGCCAAAAGCTGCTGGGAGAAGGTAACGTCATTCAGCTCTTGAACGCGATTCCGAATCACATGGCGGATGCGTTCGAAGCGGGGGCGGCGAGTGTGTTTCTGGCGGAGAAGCAGAAGTTTTACAGGTCAGGCTACGGAACGCTGCAACTGGACGAGGAGCAACTGAAGGCAGCCTTTACGCGCGAGGAACCATTGATTGACGCGGATCGTGGCTATTGCTATGCGCCGGTGAGGCTGGGGATGAAGTCGATCGGAAGTTTCGGGATCTCCGGCACGCGGCTGCTCCGGCAAACGCTTGAAGCGATGGGAACTTTGATGGGCATTGCGATCGAGCGAGCCCGCGCAGTGGAGCAACTGAGCAAGACGGAAGCGGACCGGCAAAGCGAGCGGCTGAAATCGGCACTTCTCGATTCCATCACCCACAACTTCCGGACACCGTTGACATCCATCAAGGCTTCGGTGACGAGCCTGCTCTCCGAGCGGCCGCCGAAGCCGGATCAACAGCGGGAATTGCTGCAAATCATGAACGAGGAATGCGACAAGCTGAATCATTTGGTCGAGGACGCCTCGGAAATGGCTCAACTGGAAGCTGGCGAGGTGGAACTGGAGTTTTGCGCGGTCACGGCGATGGAGCTAGTGGACGCCGCGCTGGCAAGTTGCCACAACATGCTCGGCGCGCGGGAGGTGCATGTAGAAGTGGCGGACGGGCTGCCTTCCGTGCGGGCGGATTTAAGCCGGGCAAAAGAGGTGATGGCGCAACTGCTCGAAAATGCACATTTGTATTCGCCGAGAGAGAAAGCAATCACCATTTCCGCGGAAGCAAATGGCGGCGCGGTCCTTTTCAGCGTCGCTGATCAAGGGCCGGGGATTGATACCCTGGAACAGGGGATGATTTTCGACAAGTTCTATAGAGGAAGAGACCAGCGCGCCGTGGTGCAGGGGACAGGCATGGGCTTGCCCATCGCGAAAGCCATCGTAGAGGCGCATGGAGGAACGATCGGCGTGATGAGCCAGCTTGACCACGGATCCGTGTTCACGTTTACGCTGCCCGTTGCGCATCCCGGAGACTTTCGGTGAGCTCGGCGAAGGTTCTGGTAGTAGATGACGCACAGCAAGTGAGGAGGGTGCTGAGGACGACTCTGGCTGCCGCAGGGTATACGGTATTTGAAGCGGGAAACGGCGAGGAAGCGCTGCTCGCGTTGCGAGAATCGCCACCAGACATCGTTCTTCTCGATGTAAATATGCCGGTGATGGACGGGCTAGAAACGTGCCGGGAAATCCGCCGGAGTTCGGACATTCCAATCGTGATGCTAACAGTGCGCAACGCGGAACGCGACAAAGTGCTGGCGCTAGACGCCGGAGCGGACGACTACGTGGTAAAGCCGTTTGGGATGCATGAGCTGCTGGCGAGAATCCGAGCCTCCCTGCGAAGAAGCATGCCGGCGGGCAAACTTGCACCATTCCGGTCCGAGGACTTGATGATTGATTTCGAAGCACGAGTGGTGACCTCGGGCGGGAAGGATGTGCACCTGACACCGAAGGAATTTGAACTGCTACGCCAGCTCGTGACAAACGCGGGAAGGCCGATGACGCATCGAAGGCTGCTGCAGGCGGTGTGGGGTCCGGATTACGGAGACGAACCGGAATATCTGCGCGTGATGGTGAATCAACTACGCAAGAAGATCGAGCCTGACGCCTCCCGTCCGCGGTACATCTTGACGGAACCGTGGGTTGGCTACCGGTTCAATGCGCAAGC
Organism: Opitutaceae bacterium; assembly: GCA_046704925.1. GTDB lineage: Bacteria > Verrucomicrobiota > Verrucomicrobiia > Opitutales > Opitutaceae > Fen-1467. The sequence continues at coordinate 3,639 of JBJKRD010000030.1, forward strand.
GAGCAAAGAAACGAAAGTCCCCACAGCGAAGCAAAAATAGAGGTCCCAACCGATTGGATTGACTATCGTTTCAAACGAAGGCAGTAAATGCTAAGGATCTCACGATTATCACTGCATTCTGGTAAATCTCCTTCAGTGAACTCGATGCAGAGCGTCAAGCGCGAGGTTCAATTCGAGAACGTTGACGCGGGGCTCGCCTAGGATTTTAAACTGGCGATTTTGGCTGTGCCGCGCAACGAGAACGCGGAGTTCCGATTCGCTGATGTGGCGCTCGCGGGCAACACGTGGAATTTGAAATTCAGCGCCGGCGGGAGAGATATCCGGGTCGAGGCCTGATGCAGATGTGGTGACCAGATCCACGGGAACGGGCACGCCAGGATTATCCACCTGAAGTTGTTTTACCTCGGCAGCAACCCGGTCCAACAACTGGCGATTCGTTGGTGCAAGGTTCGAACCACTGGATGCGGACGCATCGTAGCCAAACCCGGCGGCCGAGGGACGCGAATGAAAGTAGCCTGGGCCCGTAAAGGACTGGCCGATGATTCTTGAGCCGATCAGAATCCCGTCCTGGCGAATCAACTGACCATTGGCTCTATCGGGAAACAGAAGTTGAGCAATGCCGGTAACTACGAGTGGATAAATGATTCCGAAGAGCACAGTCGTTACAACGGTGAAGAGCAAGGCGACGTAGAGATTCTTCTTCATCGTTTCACCTAAGCCAACCTGAGAGCGACCAGAAACATGTCAATCAGCTTGATGCCAAGAAACGGCGCAATCACGCCGCCGAAGCCATAAATCAAGAGATTCCTGCGGAGAAGAGCGGCTGCGCCGACGGGGCGGTAGCGGACGCCCCGCAGGGCGAGCGGAACCAAAGCGATAATGATGAGAGCATTGAAGATGACCGCGGAGAGAATCGCGGATTCCGGAGTACGCAGCCGCATGATGTTCAGCACTCCCAACTGGGGAAATGCTGCGGCAAACATCGCCGGAATGATGGCGAAATATTTAGCGACATCGTTGGCGACGGAAAAAGTCGTCAGAGCGCCGCGGGTAATGAGCAACTGTTTGCCGATTTCCACAATTTCAATGAGCTTCGTGGGATTCGAGTCGAGATCCACCATGTTGCCCGCTTCCTTGGCGGCTTGCGTGCCGGTGTTCATGGCGACGCCGACATCGGCTTGGGCGAGGGCGGGGGCGTCGTTGGTGCCGTCGCCCGTCATGGCCACGAGGTGGCCGGCGGCCTGCTCGTCGCGGATGCGCCGGAGCTTCATCTCCGGCGTGGCCTGGGCGAGAAAGTCGTCGACGCCGGCCTCGGCCGCGATGGCGGCGGCGGTGAGCGGGTTGTCGCCGGTGATCATCACGGTGCGGATACCCATGGCGCGCAACTGGGTGAAGCGTTCCTTGATGCCGCCCTTGACCACATCCTTCAGGTGGATGACACCCAGTACCTCGGCTGATTCCGCCACCACCAGCGGCGTGCCGCCCTGACGGCTGATTCCGGCAACCGTGTCGGCCACGGCCGGGGGCCAGCGGCCACCGGCCTGCTCGACCCAGGCACGGACGTTCTCGGCGGCGCCCTTGCGAATGATGCGGGCCGGGTGGCCGTCGAAGGCCGCCAGGTCCACGCCGCTCATGCGGGTCTGGGCGGTGAACGGCACGAAGCGGGCATGCGGAGCGGCCACCGCGCGGCCGCGCAGGCCGAATTTCTCCTTGGCCAGGACCACGATGCTGCGGCCCTCGGGCGTCTCATCGGCGAGGGAGGCGAGCTGCGCGGCGTCGGCCAGCCGGGCCGGCGGGACTCCGGCGGCGGGCGCGAAGGCCGTGGCCATGCGGTTGCCGAAGGTGATCGTGCCGGTCTTGTCCAGCAGCAGCACGTCGATGTCGCCGGCGGCCTCGACCGCGCGGCCGCTCATGGCCAGGACGTTGCGCTGGAGCAGGCGGTCCATGCCGGCGATGCCGATGGCGCTGAGCAGGCCGCCGATGGTGGTGGGGATGAGGCAGACCAGCAGGGCGATCAGCGCGGTGACCGGGAAGGCCACGCCGGCGTAGACGCCGAACGGACGAAGCGTGAAGATGACCAGGAGGAAGATGAAGGTGAGGGCCGAGAGCAGGATGGTGAGCGCGATCTCATTGGGCGTCTTCTGGCGCCGCGCGCCCTCGACCAGGCTGATCATGTGGTCGAGGAATCCCTCGCCCGGGTCGGTCGTGATACGGATGAGCAGCTGGTCGGACAGCACCCGCGTGCCGCCGGTGACGGCACAGCGGTCGCCGCCGGCCTCGCGGATGACCGGCGCGGATTCGCCGGTGATGGCCGATTCGTCGACGGACGCGGCGCCCTCGATGATATCGCCGTCGCCGGGGATCATGCCGCCGGCGGAGACGAACACGACGTCGCCCTTGCGCAGCTGGGCGGCGTCGATCTCCTCCAACGTGCCGTCTTTGCGGCGACGCTGCGCCACCAACTGGCGGCGCGAGGCACGCAGGGCCCGCGCCTGGGCCTTGCCGCGGCCCTCCGCGACCGCCTCGGCGAAGTTGGCGAAGAGCACGGTGAAGAACAGCCAAAGGGCGATCTGCAACACGTAAAGGCGCGGCTCGCGCGTCGGGAAGAGCTGGAAGAAGGTGAGGATCGCGCCGAGCAGGGTGACAAACATCACCGGGTTCCTGAGCTGCCGGCGCGGGTCGAGCTTGCGGAACGAGTCGCCGGCGGCCTGGCGCAGGATGGCGCGATCGAAGAGGGATACGGCCTTGGGGGACATGAGGGAGGGCGGGGCCGGGCGAAGACGGTTCAGAACAGGGCGCCGGCGTGCATGAGGAAGTGCTCGACGATCGGACCCATCGCGAGGGCCGGCACGAACGTGAGGGCGCCCACCAGCACGACCGTGCCGATGAGCAGGGCGGCAAAGGTGAAGCCCTCGCACTGGAAGGTGCCGGCGCTGGCGGGAATGAGCTTCTTGCCGGCGAGGTTGCCGGCCAGCGCCAGGACGGGGACGATCATCAGGAAGCGGCCGATCAGCATCGCCAGCCCCATGGTCGTGTCCCAGTGCACCTCGTTGCCGGCGAGGCCGGCGAAGGCGCTGCCGTTGTTGCCCACGGCGGAGCTGAAGGCGTAGAGGATCTCGCTGAAACCGTGGGGGCCCGGGTTGGCCCGGGCGGCGAGGCCCCACGGGGCGCGGACCGCCCACGCGCTGAAGAGGAGGATGGTTGTCGCCAGCACCATCAGCACGATCATCACCAGCTTCACGTCGTAGGCCTCGATCTTCTTGCCCAGGTACTCCGGGGTGCGGCCGACCATGAGCCCGGCGATGAACACGGCCAGCACCACGAAGACGAGCATGCCGTACAGGCCGGCGCCGACCCCGCCGAAGATCACCCCGCCGGTCTCGATGTTGAACAGGGGCACCAGCCCGCCCAGCGGCGTGAAGGAGTCGTGCATCGAGTTCACGGCGCCGCACGAGGCGTCGGTGGTGATGGTGGCGAAGAGCGCGGAGTTGAAGATGCCGAAACGCACCTCCTTGCCCTCCACGTTGCCGCCGGCGGTGGCGACGCCGAGTTGTTGGTGGATGGGATTGCCGGCAGCCTCCGCCTGCCAGGCGACGAGCACACCGGCGACGAACATCGCGAACATCGCGCCCCACACGGCCCAGCCGTGGCGCTGGTTCTTCACCATCCGACCGAGGTACCAGGTGAGCGCGCTCGGGATCGCGAAGATCGAGAGCATCTGGAGGAAATTGGAAAGGGGAGTCGGATTCTCGAAGGGGTCCGCGGCGTTGGCGTTGGTGTAGCCGCCGCCGTTGGTGCCGAGCATCTTGATCGCGACCTGCGAGGCCATCGGGCCCTGCACGATCGTCTGGGTGGCGACGGTCCGGGCGATCACCTCCGGTTGGCCGTCGGGCCCGATCAGGGGCTGGCCGCTGGCGCCGGTCTTCGGCACCTGGATCGTGTAGGGCTCGTAGGTCCGCGCGACCGGGTAGGGCCGGAAGTTCTGGATCATGCCTTGGGAGTCCAGGACGAGCGCGAAAACCAGGCAGAACGGCACCAGCAGGTAGTAGTTGAGGCGCACCACATCGACCCAGAAGCTGCCGATCGTCTTCGCCGTGTGGCGGGCGAGGCCGCGCACCAGCGCCGCCGCGACCGCGATGCCCGCCGCCGCGGAGACGAAGTTGTGGTACGCCAGCGCCACCATCTGCGAGAGGTACGACATGGTCGTCTCGCCGCCGTAGAACTGCCAGTTGGTGTTGGTGGTGAAGCTCGCCGCGGTGTTGAAGGCCAGGTGCGGGTTCAACCCCGGCCGATGCTGGGGATTGAGCAGGGCCTGCAGCGGCAGGCGGTCCTGGAAGCGCAGGATGAAATAGGTCATCACCATCCCCACGAGGCTGAACAGCAGCAGCGAGACGGTGTAGGCGAACCAGCCCTGCTCGCGGGCCGGATCGATGCCACAGACGCGGTAGGTGAGACGCTCAACGGGGCGCACGACCGGGTCGAGCCAGGTGCGGCCCTCGGCGTCCAGCACCTGCGCGAGATACAGCCCGAGCGGTTTCGTCACCAGCAGCAGGGCGACCGCGTAGAGCGCGAACTGGGTCCAGGCGTCGAGGTCGTTCATGGGCCGGGCGCGGCTAGAATTTCTCGGGGCGAAGCACGGCCGCGATCAGGTAGAGCAGGCAGGCGACCGCGAGACATCCGATGATGACGTTTGCCATGGCAAGGGGACGTGGTCGGGCGCGGCTCAGCGGACTTTTTCGCAGAACCGGGCGAAGGCGATGGCGAGAAGGAAGAAGGCCACCGACAGGACGACATAGGCGGTGTCACTCATGCCGGCAGCCTATCACCCCGCCGCTCCGGGCCCTAATCAACAGGCCCGCCGCCGGCATCAAAAAAACCTCAACGACCACCCCGTCCGCCCGCGACGGAATCCTGGCATCGTTCCGCGTCCGGCTGGCCTCCGGCGGCCGAGGATCGACAAACCCACGGGCGTGCGCCAAGCTCCGGTCACTGTCCAGCTTGCTTCTGTCGGTGGCCTGCAAAGGCGGGCCCGATCCCGCGTTGCCATCGTGGAACCGCCGCCGACGGATCCCCGCGCTTGGGCAGGACCCTGGACCGAACCCGTGGAATTCCCAACGACAAGGAGCGTACCCCCATGACGAAGTCTCGAGCGATAGCCCGCCGATCATTGATCCCGCTGCTGCTGTGCCTCGCCGGCGCCGCCGGCCGCGCGGCCCCGTTTTCCGCCGAGCTCCTGTTCACCCGCGACACCCAGGCCCTGACCGGCAGGTTCCAGTACCAGGGCCCCAACTATCGTTTCGACTTCGTCGAAGACGGACGCCAGCTGGTCGTCCTGTTCGACGGCCCGAGCGGCGTCACCCGGCTCCTCTCGCCCGCCGAAAAGGCCTACTACGAGGGGCGCCAGGGCGAGCCGATCGCCATGTTCGCCAATCCGTTCGGGGCCTACGCTTTTCTGTCGAAAACGAAGACCGTGCGGACCGAGGGCACCGGGACGGTCGGCGGGGTCGCCTGCAAAAAGGTGGTGGTGCTGAGCGGAGATCAGGTGTGGCTCAACGCCTGGGTGGCGGACGGCTACGACGTTCCGCTGAAGGTCGAAATCCCGATCTACAAGATCGCGGTCGAGCTGAAAAACCCAATCGCCGGTCCGCAGGACCCAACGCAGTTTGTGGTGCCCGCCGGTTACACCCTGAAATCCTCGGAGAGGGAGGCGGAGTCCCAGCCGGACTGGGTGGGGCAGGTGGCGGGCGCACCGGTGCTCACGCCGCCGTGCGAAAAGGCGCTCGCGGAGGGCGGCATCATCCGCATCCGCACGCAGGCCGGCCGGTGGATCAGCATCGAAGGCACGAACACTGGCAAGGCCCAGGGCAGCTTCACCGCGTTGCCGTTCAAGGACGGCAAGTCGCTGGGTGCTTCGGAGATGGGCACGACCATCCTCGACGCCGGCGATTCGGGGGCCATGAACGTGGGGTCGCAGCCCCCCAACGCCGATGAACTCGCCGTTCGTGTCGGCCAGGGGACGATGAAACTCAAGGTCACGTACGTCGCGCCGACGGGCGCGGTCGCGGAGTCGGCGGCGGCCGCGGAACCGCCAACGCCCGAGGCGGCCGCCCCCGAGGTGGGCCGACCGGGGGCGGTCGACCTGGCAGCCCGCTTCGAGGTTTCCTGGCAGGGCCCCGGCAACCGCGAAGACTTCATTGCGGTGGCGCAGCCCGGCCAGCCCGCCGGGGCCAGCGTCAGCCGGACGAGCGTGCGGGAGGGGAATCCGCTGAAGATCTGGGCCCCGAGCGAGCCCGGACGATACGAGATCCGTTATGTTCTCGGCCGCGAGGCCCGGGTGCTCGCGAAGGCGCCGCTCACGGTCAATGCGGTGCCGGCAAAGGTGGAGGCGCCCGGCGCCGCCGACGTGGCGGCCCGGATCGAGGTGCACTGGCAGGGGCCCGCCGCGGAGGGCGATTTCATCAGCCTGGCGCTGCCGAGCCAGCCGGCCGGCGCAGCGGCCGCGCGTGCCGCGGTGCGGGAGGGGAACCCGGCGAAGCTCTGGCTGCCGGGCGACGCGGGGGTTTACGAGGTCCGCTACGTGCTGGGGCGCGGGACCAAGGTGCTTGCGAGGGCGCCGCTCACAGTCAACGCGGTCACGGCGACCGTGGGGGCGCCCGGCGCCGCCGACGTGGCGGCCCGGATCGAGGTGCGGTGGCAGGGGCCCGCCGCGGAGGGCGATTTCATCAGCCTGGTGCGTCCGAACCAGCCCGCCGGCGCGGCGGTGGTCCGCGCCCTCGTGCGCGACGGAAATCCGGCCAGGCTCTGGCTGCCGGCCGACGCGGGCCAATATGAAATCCGGTACGTGCTCGCGCGGGGGGCGAAGCTGCTGGCGAAGGCGCCGATTGCGCTGAATCCGGTCACGGCGACGGTGAATCCGCCCGCCGTCGCCAAGGCGGGAACGGAATTCGAAGTCCGCTGGCAGGGTCCGGGGTATCCCGAGGATTTCATCGCGGTGGCGCGCGTGGGCCAGCCGGTGCACGCGTCGCTCAGCGCCGCCAAAGTCAAGCCGGGCGGCATGCTGAAACTCCGGGCGCCCCGGGAGCCGGGCACTTACGAAGTGCGCTATGTTCTGGGTCGCGGCCCGCGGCTGCTGGCGAAAACGACGGTCACCGTCGAGGCGCCCTGATTCAGGGAGCCGGAAGCCGGACGCGGCCAGTCGGCAATCAGGAGGATCGGGGGCCGGGAGCCCCGTTGCACCCTTGGCTCGATGAATGCGGAGGCGGGCTGCACCTGGCGCCGCCAGACGCCAGGGGGCCGCCGGAATCAAGGCCGGCCTCGGGCGGGCGTCGGCGGGCGGCACGATGCGCGGCGTGGTTCGAAAGGCAGATCGTTGCCGTCCACGGCGGGCGAGGGGAGGCCGTCAGGAAGCCGCCGCAGATCGCCGTCGGAGATCGTGGCAACCGGAGGTGGTCACCGGGCGTCACTAGCGAACAGACGATCCACGGGCAGTCATCAATCGGAATCCCCGTTCGCTTCCTCGTTTGGCGGCTGCCATCAAGGGTGAAAGGCTACCCACCCCTCAACCGGAACCTACTCAGCCATGTCTGAACTCACACCTCATACCTTGGGCGGCGGGCGGTCGGGGTCCCGTTCCCCGGTCACCTTGATCACGGCGGCGACGGCGGCGGTTCTGGCGCTGGCGTCGTGCGCCCAGGTTGCGAACACCCTTGCCACCCAGGCGGGGCCCGTCGCTCCTGCGGGAATCGAGATGGTGCATATTCGAGCGGGCGCGTTCGTGATGGGGTGCCCAGCGGACGAGGATGGACGCCGGCCGGACGAGATCGGCCGTTCGCGGGTCGCCATCAAATCCGACTACTACCTCGGGAGGTACCCGGTGACAGTCGGCCAGTGGCGCGCAGTAATGGGCTACGCTCCCGGGCAGTTTGGGCGCTACGGCGACGATATTCCGGTGACCGGGATCTCGTGGAACGAGGCGGTGAGCTTCTGTCAGAAATTGACGGCGCAGGAAGGCGCCGCCGGGCGGCTGCCGGCCGGATGCGAATACGCGCTCCCGACGGAAGCCCAGTGGGAATATGCCGCCCGGGCGGGCACCACCGCCCTCCGTTACGGGGAGCTCGACGCCATTGGCTGGTTCCGGGGCAACAGCGGCGGTCATCCGCATCCCGTGGGGCAGAAGGCGCCGAACGCGTGGGGCTTGTATGGGATGATCGGCAGCGTGTGGCAGTGGTGTGCGAATCCGTATGAGCGTCCGCTCCCGGTGGTGGCGAGTGGGGATATTGACTCGGTCCAGTACGAAGTGCCGCCTCCGCCCCCGACCTATACGCTCCGCGGAGGCAGCTGGCTGGACACGCCCGACCGGTGCCGGGCCGCGGCCCGGCGGCACAACGCGCCGGACTACCGCGGACCCGCCCTCGGTTTCCGACTGGCCCTCGTCGCCGGCCGATAGCATGCCGCGCGGAGCAGGCAAACGGCGCGCAGCGTATCCTGCAGATCCTGGAGCGCCCATAAATGATATGAACGCCCTGAAGGCATCGCTGGTTTGTCTCGTTTCCTCCATTCTCGTCTCGGCGTGCGCCACGACGGGCGCGACCACCGATTCCCGTCGCGCGGCGACGGCCGAACGACAGATCGTCGCCGCCTACGGCGAGCGATGGGACGCGATCAGCAAGCCTCCGGACCCCGTGTGGGCGCCCCCGCCCATCTTCCCCTACGCGGCGTGGCGGGAACAGAAGACCGGAAGCGTCAGAGTGGTGTTCCGCATCGATGCCGCCGGTGCGGTGGCAGATCTGCGGTCCTTTGACGCCGGTGATCCGGGGTTCGCGAACGCCGCGATGGCGGCGCTGTCGAAATGGAGATACCCGGCCCAGGCCGGCGGACCCTACCGTCTTCTCTTTAGCTTCGGTCCAATTCGCGGGAACAAGGCCGACATCCATTGGCAGTGACACAATGCCGGTCATTGGGCGCGGCAAAAATCGCCGCAGCCCCCAGCCCTGCCTCGAGGGCGGACTCGGTCGGTAGGTTTTATTAGGCGGGTCCTGTCCTCGCCAGAACCAACGCCGGGTCGAACATCTGGCGGAACGCGGGCAGGGCGGGACGCCTACCCGCCGGCCGGCTGGACCTTGAGCACGATGGGGCGGCGGTTCGCCTGCTCCATCCGGTCCACCAAAAGCCGGACGGCATCGTACTCCGCCTGGTCCATGAGAATCGCCGGATGAACGAACCGGCGCTCGCAGACGACCACTCCGGGCTCCTGCGAGTACTCAATGTCGGCCCGGGTGCCGTTGTGTTCCAGGTGAACCGCCGGCGGCAGCTCCGCGACCGCCCAGCCTGGCGGGAGAGTCAACCGGACCACCTCGACGAAGTTCGCCACGCTCATCCGGCTGACGCCGCCGAATTTCGTCTTCCACGGCCGCATGACCAACCGCACCCAGGGCAGGATGGAACCGACGAGCATCTGGTCGGCTCCGATCCGGCGTCCCACCTGGTCCGTCCGAAAACCGAATTTGAGCGTGCTGCGCGCCGCCGCGGGGTCCCAGGTAGCCGTCCAGGTGAGGTCGTGGATGTCGGTCTTGCCGGCGCGCAGGCGGCGTTCGAGCTCCTGGCCGAAGCGTTGGGCTCCGAGCATCTGGCGGCGCTGCTCCTGCGCGGATCCGGGCGTGCCCTGGGTTCGCTCTTCGCACTCGATCCGGGCATCGCCGTCGGCCGTGAGCGCCACCGTGGTCGTGCGGCTCCAGCCGGCATAGTCGGCGGGATCCCCCGGGGTCTCGGCCAAGGCCCCGCCGGCGGCCATGACGGCCAGCACGCGGCCGTTTTGGTCGGAGACGGGCAGGCATCCGAGCGGGAGGTCCGGGTCGGTGGGATCGAAGAGCACCAACCGGCCTGCCGTGCCAAAGTCGGCGACGGGCCACCAGGCCGGCGTGTCGGCGTCGGCGGGGATCCCGACGATCGCGTGGTCGAATTGCGGGCCCGGCCAGGCCGGATCCACCGCCAGCGGCGAACGGGCGTGCACCAGGATGACGTGACTGCGCTCCCCGATCGCGCGCAGGAGCGCCACCAGGAGCGTCGCCTTGTCCTTGCAGTCGCCCAGGCGGTCGCGCAGCACGTCCCCGGCCGGGTGGGGCCGGTACCCGGCGAGGCTGTCCTTGTCGAGCGTGAGCGCCAGGTAGACGATCTTTTTCTGGACAAACTCAGTGAGGGCGCGGATGCGATCCCAGCGTCCGGCGCGGCCCTGCACCGTCTCGTCGGCGCAGGCCTGCACTGCGGGCGTCACCTGCGCCCGGGGTTCGATGATCGCGTTCACCGTGCTCGCGACGCGGGCCCAGCCGGCGGGCCCGTCTTCGGCCGGGCTGCCCGCGGGGACGCAGCGCACGTCCACGCCGACCGGCTGCGCCTGGAATCCCGTCGGCCGGCCCCCCAGGAGCGGCGCCAGGCGCTCGAGGCGCCAGACGAGCGAGCCTGAGGATTGCCCGGCGGCGGGTTCGGGGATGAGGGGGCTGCGGCGATGCCAGGTCAGCACGCACCCCGGGGCGGGCGAGGCTTCGAACGAGCCCCGCCAGAGGGCCAGGCCGGTGCCGATCTCCCAGCCGGTGACCAAGAAGTCGGCGGGGGCCTCAAGCACGTACTCCCAGGCGAGCACGGAGCCGGCCTCGGTGTTACCCGAGGCATCGTAGCTCAGCATCCGGCGGTTGTCCCAAAAGCGCGCGTCCACCGTGGCCACCGAATCCAGGAACTCGCGCCGCGCGACGCCCGTGACCTTGCCGGTGGGCGCCACGATCCACGCCCGCACGGACTCCACCTTCATGTAATCGGGGTTGTAGCCCAGCTGGACACGGAGCCGGTCGCAACCGCTGGCGGTGTTGGCGCGGATGGCACCTTGCACGTGGTAGCTGACCCGCTGCGGGGTGAGGAACCTGGCCTCCTCGCGATCCAGCAGCATGACGGCGGAATCCTGCTTGTGCCACGCGGCGGCCGCCGGCGCGAGACAGGGGTCAAGCCAGTCGGGCGCCTTGGCCCGTCCGGTCAACACCAGGAGCCCGAGGGCGCCGAGGAGGACGGACAGCCAGCGCCCGGGGGCCATCCCCGCCGACGCGGACCGCCGCGCCCGACCCGAGCTTCGACGGTGGAACCTGCGGGCCATGAGCGATGGGACCTAGGGTGCGGCCGGAGGCGGGGCCGCCGCCAACACCTTGGTGAGCACCACCTCCTGCCGGTCGTCGTGGGCCATCTCGTCGTACCAAGCCTTGAGGCCGGCATAATTGGCCGCCGGGAAGGTCACGACACGACAGGCGAATTCGCGGCGCAACTCGAGCTGCTGCCGGGGCGGATTGTATCGCAATTGCGAGGAATAATGCAGGCTGCGGTCCGCCGCCGGCGGGGTAATGCCGGTGAAATCGGGCCGGTAACCGTCCGGTAGTTTGAGCGCGGCCACATCGAGCTCTTCCCAGGGATACGGGAACCACACATCGAGCTTGCGGGTGGAGGCCGTGAAGGGCGTGTCCGAGTTCAGGCGGAAGGGGTTGCCGCGGAAGATGATCCGGTCGCCCGTGATGACGGCGTACCCGGGCAGGTGCAGACGATAGCTGACTTCGATTGCCGCCTCGGGATCGTCGACGCCCGAAATCTTGTCGATCGTCACCGGCCCGCCGGCGGGTTCTTCGGCGTTCTCCCCGGGCGTCTCCGACGATTCCGCCGTGGTCTCGGCCTCTTGTTCGGCCGTCGCGGCGCCGGGCAGGCGGAAGAGGGCGTTCAAGGTGCGCGCCAGGAAGGCGCGTTGGCCGCGCGGGTCGCGCCGGATCAGCTGGCCGCGGAGCGTCTCGGCGGCGTGCCCGGTGAACCGCCGCTGGCCTTCGCCGGTGAGCGCGCCGTCGGGCGCCACCGCAAACGTGCCGGCGTTGCCGATCAGGGATTTCTCCGGTTCCTCCGCGGGAATGCGCTCGAACTGCTGGTCGCCGGCCTGGACCCAGAGCCCCGCCTTGCCCTCGCAGACCCACGGCAGGGTGCCGAACGGGAGGGCCGGCCGGGCCGACGGCAGCAGAAAGTGCCACTCGCCGCCCGCCTGCACGCCCACCGCGAGCACCGGCAGGGTGGCCGCGGCGACGAGATTGGCCCCGAAGGGCAGGCGCTGTAGATCGGGCAGCAGGATGGCTTTGGCCTCGAGCCCCGCCGCCTGGTACATGGCGATCAGCAGCGCGGCGAAATCGCGGTCGCTGATGCCGGCCACATTGCTCTTGCGGTCGTAATTGAGCAGGTCGTCGAGCGTACGGCTCGCCGTTTCGTTGGTCAGTCGGGTCCGGTTCTGCTTCGCTTCGTCGCGGTAGCGCGCATAGAGCTCCTGCACGTGGTGGTAGATGCGCCGGGCCTGGTCCAGGGAGTCGGTCGCCCCGGCGGCAACCTCTGCCGTGCGCTGGCGGATGCGGGAGGTGAGCTGGAGGCGGTCGGCGACCAGCAGGTAATTCATCGCGGCGACGGGCGCCCAGGGACCGGCTTTGCGCGGATCGACCCGGAGGAACTCGTCGTTACCCGGGCTGCGCCGGCGCGAAAAAAACCGGACGTGGCGCGGTTCGTAATTGAACAGGAAGTAGAGGCTGTAGTAGGCGCCGGTGGGCGGGGCCATCGGCTCGACGGGCCGGGCCGGCAGGTCGGTGGCGGTGATCGTGAGCTGGCGTTTGGGCTTGTCGCCGACGAGCGCGACGTGACCGACGCTGCCGTTCAGGACGTAGTAGCGGCAGATCCATTCGGCCGGGTCGGCGTGGCGGATGTGATATTCGAGCCGCCGGATCCCGATCCGGGGCATCTGGAGATCGAAGCCCTGGAGAAAACCGCCCAACCGGTCGGTGGTGTCGATGCGGTATTCGAGCACGGCGCCGGCCTCGACGCCGCTGATCGCGAGAAACCGCTCCCGCACCTCGGTCGCGGAGCCGCCCAGCAGGCGCGCCAGGAGGCCGCGCTCCGCCCCGGATTGGACCAAGGGGCGCTCGCGCACCGATTCGTCGCCAAAGACCTTCTCGTGGCGGTCCGGCAGGGTAAGCCGCGCGGCCATTTTCACCGTTCGCTCATGGCCCTGGAAACTGCCGCCGGAAAACTCCAGCGCCACGGCGCGGGTCACGGCGTCGAGGTGTTCCGGCCGGTAGACCTTGATCCGGATGTACTCACGCGTGGTCCGCTCGCGCGGGTAGTCGCGGTCGTCGATGTCGACCCGGCGGAGCAGCACCTCGGCGGGAGCGTCGGGTTCGACCTCCGGGGTGTCGGCCGAAAGCTCCTCCGCGGTGACCGGAATCCAGTCGGCTTTCGGGGCGGCGGCCAGGCCGGGGGCCCAGAGGCCGCCCGCGATCAGGGCGGCGGCGAAGGCGGCCGGGCGGATGCGGGGGGTACGTGCGCCGCCCACTGCCGGACGGAGGGGGAGCTGCTGCACGGTTGGACTCCTACTTCGCAGCCTCCGAATTTTCAATCCTTATTGCCCGAGGCGCGGGATGATTGACCCCCGCCCGACCGCCGGAGCGGGAGGGCAGGATGCAGGGCGACGATGGACGACGACACGTGGCGCCGACCTTCATTTCCTTTCGGATGGCCCGCGAAGAAGGCCGGGCGTTCTCCGCTCTCCGGCTCGCCCGCCGCGACCTCGGTGACGTGGGTCGGGGGCTCCCTTACTCCAGCGCGTACAGGTTGCCGTCGGCGCTGCCCACGTAGACCACGCCGTGGTCCACGACGGGGGAGGAGACGATCGCGCCGAGGGAGAAGAGCCGATTGCTCGCGCGGTACATGTCCTCGAAGAAGTTCGAGGTGAACACGGCGCCGAGGTCCCAGGTTCCGTCCGGCCTGAGGATGCCGAGCGCGTTCTGTTTCGCGCCCTCGGTCTTGAATTCCCAGGCCAGGGTGCCGTCGGCGAGATTGACCGCGTAGAGCGAGCCGTTGAACGAGCCGAAATAGGCCAGGCCGCCGGCGAGGGCGGGCGAAGAGAACACCGGCACGTGCGCGTCGAACTTGTAGCGTTCTTTCCCCGTCTGGGCGTCGAGCGCGACGAAGAAGGCCGGGATGGAGGTGCCGAAGTACACCGTGCCGCCGTCGACCGCCGCCGAGGCGTTGACCCACGTGATCTTGTATTTCCACTTCTGCTGCCCCGTCGCCGCATCAACCGCGTAGACGTTCGAATCGCGGCAGCCAAAGTACACGACGCCGTCGACGACCGCGGGCGAGGACTGGATGCCCGTCTGGTTGTGGTTCGCGGCGTCCTCGCCGGTCTTGAACTTCCATTTTTCCCGGCCCGTGGCCGCGTCGACCGCATAAAGGTAGGTGTCCCAGCTCCCGAAGAAGACCGTACCGCCGTCCACGGCCGGCGAGGAGTGCACCACCCCCTGGGTCTCGAATTTCCATTTCAGCGCCCCGCTCGCGGCATCGAGGGCGTAGCAGCAGCCGTCGCCGCAGCCGACGTAGACCACGCCGCCGACCACGCTGGGCGAGGAGAGGTACAGGTCCCAGAAATCGGGGATCACCTGGGTCCGCGGGAGATAGCCGTGCAGACCCCGGGCCTCGAACTTCCTCTCCCCGGGCAGGGCAAACTTCCATTTTTCCGCGCCGGTGGCGGTTTCGAGCGCATGGAAGACTCCGTCGTAGCTGCCAAAGTAAACCAGGCCGTCGGCCACGGCCGGCGTCGAGCGCACGATCCCGCCGGTCTTGAACTTCCATTTCTCCCGGCCCGTGGCCGTGTCGACGGCATGCAGGTGCAGGTCGTCGCTCCCGACATATGCCACGCCGTCGACGACGGTGGGGGATCCGACCACGGGACCGCCGGTCTTGAAGGCCCATTTCACGCCCTTGAGCTCGCGGGGACCGGCGGTGCCGTAGACTCCGGTGTGGGCGGCATTGCCGCGAAACATGTTCTGGGCGGAGGCGGCCGGCAGGCAGACGGCGGCGGCGCCGAGGAGGAGCAGCAGGGATTTCATCGGGGGAGCTGGAGCGGGGCGGTCAAAGAGGCGCCGGGATTCGGCGCCCATCGGATTCTGATTAACACCGCCAGGCACCGGAATCCTTCACGACCATCCTCTTTTCCCGATGGGGCCGCAAGCAGGGCGTTTCAGCCCTCACCGCAGAAGCTGCGGCCGATCGGTGCGCGTAAATTCCCTCTGGAGGGCGGTGGCGCGCCGGCGCCGGGGGGTGTTTCGCCCGACACTCCGCGAAACTCTGGACAGAATCGACGCTGTCTGCTTTCTGGCATTCGTCAGACAAAAGGCGCCCGGAACGGGCGCCTTGGGGGGGAAGAGAGCCGGCAAACGACGGCGGTCAATTCTCGAGCTGCGCCTCCATCTCGCGCATCTCCTTCGACTCGCGCTTGCTCTGCCAGATCGACCAGCCGATGGCCACAGCGCCGAGCAGGGCGACCAGCAGGCCGACGGCGCGCCCGGCGGTGCCGGTGACGACGTTATGTTTGATGATCAGGCCGAGCGCCAGAAGGCTGACCATGTTCATCACCTTGATGAGCGGATTCACGGCGGGGCCGGCGGTGTCCTTGAGCGGGTCGCCCACGGTGTCGCCGGTGACCGCGGCCTTGTGGGCTTCGGAGCCCTTGCCACCGTAGTTGCCGTCCTCGATGAACTTCTTGGCGTTGTCCCACGCGCCGCCGGCATTGACCATGAACACGGCGAGGAGCTGGCCGACGATGATCATGCCGGCGAGGAAGCCGCCGAGGGCCTGCGTCCCGAGGAGGAAGCCCACGGCAATGGGGGTGAGGATGGCGAGGAAGCCGGGGCCGACGAGCTCGTGCTGGGCGGTGATGGTGCAGATGTCCACGACCCGACCGTAGTTGGGCTTCTTTTTGCCGGTCCAGATGTCGGCGTCCCGGAACTGATCGCGGCACTCCTTGACGATGAGGAAGGCGGCGCGGCCGACGGCCCGGATCAGCATCGAGCTGAAGAGGAAGGGCACGGCGCCGCCGATCAGGAAGCCGATGAACACCATCGGGTGCGCGACGGTGAGCTTGCCGGCTTCGTCGAGGTACTGCCCGGTGGTCATCAGGCTGATCTTTTCCTCGCTGCCGACGGCGATGACGGCGATGAAGGAGGCGAAAAGCGAGACGGCGGCGATGACGGCGGAGCCGATGGCAATGCCCTTGGTTTCGGCCTTGGTGGTGTTGCCGACCGCGTCGAGGTCGGCGAGGATCTGGCGGGCGCGCTTGTAGCTGCCCTTTTCCTGCTTCTCCATCTCCGGGGCGTCATAGCCCATCTCCCCGATGCCGTTGGCGTTGTCGGCCACCGGGCCGAAGACGTCCATCGAGATGGTGTTGCCGGTGAGGGTCAGCATACCGATGCCCGTCATGGCCACGCCGTAGGCGACGAACAGCGGCGGCGTGCCCACGTAGCAGAGGAACGAGAGCAGGATGGCCACGGCGATGACCACCGCCGCCGCGACGGTGCTCTCGTAACCCACGGCGAAGCCCTGGATCATGTTGGTGGCGTGGCCGGTCTGGCAGGCCTTGGCGAGGCTCTGCACGGGGGCGTGGGAGGTGTGCGTGAAGTAGCTGGTCACCTTGTTGAGCGCGATGGCGAGAATGACGCCGATCAGGCAGGTGAGCACCGGGCGCATGTCGAGGCCGGCGACGCCGAAATTGGCCCAGACGGGCAGGTGGGCGGGCAGCGTGTTGGGAAACCGGGCCAGGTCTTCCGGGCTGGCGTTGCGCAGCAGGTCGACCGTCGGATTGAAGCGCAGGTAAGCGAGGCCCAGGCCGAAGAAGCCAATCACGGAGATGATCGAACCGATCCAGAAGCCCTGGTGGACGCTTTTCAGGGCGGTATCCGAGGTGTCCTTGGAACCGGCCTTGACGGTATAGGTCGAGACGATCGAGCCGAGCACGCCGATGCCGCGGACGAGGAGCGGGAAGATGACGCCCTTGTGACCGAAGGTGGCGAGGCCGAGGATCATGGCGGCCACGATGGTGACCTCGTAGCTCTCGAAAATGTCGGCGGCCATGCCGGCGCAGTCGCCGACGTTGTCGCCCACGTTGTCGGCGATGGTGGCCGCGTTGCGCGGGTCGTCCTCGGGGATGTTCTTCTCGATCTTGCCCACCAGATCGGCGCCGACGTCGGCCGCCTTGGTGTAGATGCCGCCGCCCACGCGCATGAAGAGGGCCAGCAGCGTGCCGCCGAAGCCGAAGCCGAGCAGGGCCTCATAGGCCTGCTCGCCGTAGGCGAGGAAGATGAGCGTGCCGCCGAGCAGGCCGAGGCCGTCGGTCAGCATGCCGGTGATGGTGCCGGTGCGGTATCCGAGCTGCATGGCCTCGCCGTACGAACGGGTGGCGGCGGCCGCGACCCGCAGGTTGCCGGTGGTGGCGAGGCGCATGCCCACAAAACCGACGCACCAACTGAAGAGCGAGCCGACAAGGAACGCGCCGGCCCGGCCGAACTTGAAGGCCAGCAGGTCGCTCTGGGTGGTGAAGAACAGAATCAGCGTGATGAAGATGATCAGCGGGCCGATCTTGCGGAACTGGGCGCCCAGGTAGGCGTCGGCTCCCTCCCGCACGGCGGCGGCGATCGCCTGCATGCGCGGCGTGCCGCGGTCGGCGCGCTTCACCTGGTTCACGAGCAGGAGGGCGTAAAGCAGGCCGGCGACGGCGATGGCGAGCACCACCAGCAGCGCCACGATCTCCAGGTGCGAGTAGGAGGGGTCGCTGAACGGGGCGAAAAACCGGAAGACGTGCGCCGGGCCGGCCGACGCCGCCTCCGGGGCGGGCGTCTGGCCAAACAGCGGCCCGATGAAGAAGGCGGCCAGGAAGAACGCCGCCATGGCGGCCAGATAATAGGTGGGCGCGCGGCGACCGCGCGCCCATTTGGAGAGGAATGTCGGCATGGTTGTGATGCTCCGGAACGAAAAGGGGAACGGAATAATCGGGGGCGGGGCGGGCCCGCTCAGCTGCCGAACGAGGCCTGGGCCGAGCGCCACCACTCGTGGTGCGTGGATTCGAGTTCGGCCTGCGTCGGCAGGGGGTAGAACTTGAGGTCGCGGCCGTGGCCGGCGTAGAAGCCGCCCTGGACGGTGCGATACAGCACGTCGTCGCGCACGTTGCGCACCGTCACCTTGGTGGGCTTGCCCGGCTTGTTGCAGAGCTCGCGCAGGCAGTCGCGCAGGTGGGGCAGGCCCGCGTAGGGCAGGTTGCCGGTGGTGTGGGCGTCGAGGTCGTGCGCCAGGTCGCCCAGGGTCAGCTCCGCGAACACGATCTTGGGCACATTGACAGGCTGGGCGGGGTCGGTGAGACGGGCGCAGAACTCCGCCGGATCGAGCGTGCTGACGACCCGCGGCGTCACCGGACAGAATTCCTGGTAGAGATGGAAGCAGCGGTCGGCCGTGGTGGGAATCGGCGCGGCGCCGAGGCCCAGCACGCGGCCGTCGTGGGTGACCAGGTGGACGGGTCCGAGCGCGGACACCGGCACATGCTCGAGCACGCGGTAGATCGCCAGGTAGGTGGACCGCCGCGGCGAGCCGTCGCGGTGCGGCAGGCACCGGGCCGCGATGTTCTGGAAGGGCGCATACGAGCTCTGCATCTCCGGATCGACCTCGAAGAAGATCGCCTGGCCGCGCGAGTGCTTCTGGGTGCCGACCGCGAGGTAGACGCCGAACTCGTCGGGCGGCAGATGGGAGGCGACCAAGGCCTCCGGATTCAGCGAGAGATAGAGGTAGATCTTCATGGGCAAGGGGGCCTCAGGACCGGGCGGCGACATCGCGGCACCAATCGACGCCGTGCATGTCGCCGGTTTTGAGAAACTGCTCGTGCAGGCGGAAGGCGGTGGCGAGGGTCTGCGGCGTGTGGCCGCCGCGGGACATCTCGTAGTAGCAGCGCAGCGAGTCGCGGAAGTCGGGATGGGAGCAGCGCTGGATGATGAGCTCGGCCCGCTGGTTGGGATCCTTGCCCCGCAGATCGGCCACGCCCTGCTCGGTCACCACGACCTGCACCGAGTGCTCGCTGTGGTCGGTGTGGCTCACGAAGGGCACCAAGGTGCTGATCTTGCCGCCCTTCTGGGTCGACGGGCAGGTGAAGATGGAAATGAAGGCGTTGCGGGTGAAGTCACCCGAGCCCCCGATGCCGTTCATGATGTTGCGGCCCATGATATGGGTGCTGTTCACGTTGCCGAACAGGTCGACCTCGATGGCCGTGTTGATCGAGATGAGCCCGAGCCGGCGGATGATTTCCGGCTGGTTCGAGATCTCCTGCGGACGCAGAAGCAGCCGGTGCCGGTAGTCCTCGAAGCTGGCGTAGATCGAATCGAGCACCTCCTGGCTGACCGTCAGCGAGGTGCCGCTGGCGAACTTGACCTTGCCGTCGTTGATCAGGGCGATGACCGAGTCCTGGATGACCTCGGTGTACATCTCGAACGGCGGGATGTCGCGGTTCGCGCCCAGGGCGCCGAGCACGGCGTTGGCGATGTCGCCCACGCCCGACTGCAGCGGCAGAAAGCCGGAGGGAATCGTGCCGGCCTTGAGCTCGGCGGCGAGGAACTCGGCGACGTTCTGGCCGATGCGGGTGGTGACCTCGCTGGGGGCGTCGAATTTGCCCGTCTCGTCCGGCAGATTGGTCTTCACAACGCCGGCGATCTTGCGCGGATCGACCTTGATGTACGGCGGCCCGGCGCGGTCGGACGGCTTGTAGATCGGAATCGCGCGGCGGTGCGGCGGGTCATCCGGCTCGAAGATGTCGTGCATCCCGTAAAGGATCGGCGGATGGTACTGGTTGAGCTCGATCAGGATCCGGTCGGCCACCCGGCAGAAGGTGGGGGTGGCGCCGACCGACGAGGTCGGGACGATCACCCCCTCGTCGGAGACGCTGGCGGCCTCGATGATGGCCCAGGAGAACGGCCCGAGGAACCCATACCGCACGTTCTGCGGCAGCATGCTCAGGTGCATGTCGAAGAAACGGGTCTCGCCGGAATTGATGCGCTTGCGCAGGTCGGGGTCGGACTGGTACGGCGTGCGCCAGGAGATGGCGTTGGCGCGCGCGAGTTCGCCGTCGAGCGACGGCCCGGTGGAGGCGCCGGTGACCACGGCGATCTGGAACGGCCGGCCGGCCTCGTGTTCGGCCCGGGCCCGGCGCGCGATCGCGGTGGGGATGACCTTGGTGGCGCCGGCGGGAGTGAAGCCGCTGAAGCCGACGGTCTGCCCGTGCTGGACAAATTCCGCCGCTTCGTCGGGGCTGAGGACCGGAAAACGCGTGTGATAGAGTTTCCGGGTCGTGGGAGAGGTTGCGATGGCCATGGGAGTCAAAAGATTTCGCGGAGCAGATCGACCTGGTGCGGCGGCAGGGCGTGCATGTCGCCGGTGGCGCCGAGCAGCAGCAGGCTGCCGCGGGTGTCGATGCCTTCGAGCCGGCCCTTCAGGGCGCCGCAGCCGGCGGCGAGCGTCACGTGCACCTGGCGGTGGCACCAGGACTGGTTGAGATCGCGGCATAGGGCGGCGGCCGCGCCCGCCTCCAGCCGGTGGTGTTCGCGCGTCAGCGCCGCGAGCACCGGCACGAGCAGGTCGGCCGGGGCGGGAACCTCGGCCCGCAGGTCGGCCAGGCACACCGCGTCGCCGACGAGGTCCGGGTCCGCCGCGCCAGGATCGTTCCGGACATTCAGGCCGACGCCGATGACGGCCTCGTCGGGCGTGAAGCGATCGACCAGGACCCCGGCGAGCTTTTTCCGGCCCACCATGAGGTCGTTGGGCCAGCGCAGCCGCGCGTCGGCGATCCCGAGCTTGCGCACCACGGAGAGCAGCGCCCAGCCGGCAGCGAGCGGCAGCAGCGTCCAGTCGGCCGGCCGGCCGGCGGCCGGCACCACGGCCGAAAGCCACAGGCCGCCGGGATTGGAGACCCAGGGGTGGCCGGCGCGACCGCGGCCGGCGCTTTGCACGTCGGCGCGCACCGCCGACCAGGCGGGCAGGTGCGCGGCCAGCAGGCTGGTGGAAGTGACCTCGGCGAACTCGTGGACGGTCCAACCGTCGATGGCGCGGGTGTCGAGGGGAGTGACGGAAGCACTGGAAGTCTGCATCGGAGGAGGGCGTTAGTGACCCGCAAGGGTGGCGATGTAGTACCCGGCGATCACGGCGGTGCCGATGACCCCGGCCACGTTGGGTCCCATGGCATGCATGAGCAGGTAGTTGTCCGGGTCGGCCCGCTGGCCCTCGACCTGCGAGACCCGGGCGGCCATCGGCACGGCCGAGACGCCGGCCGAGCCGATGAGCGGATTGATCTTCTCGCCGAACGGCAGGTGATTCATGAGCTTGGCCATGAGCACGCCGCCGGCGGTGGAGAAGCCGAAGGCGACCACGCCCAGGCCGAGGATCTTGAGCGTGTCGGCCCGCAGGAAGGTGTCGCCGGTCATGGTGATGCCGACGCAGGTGCCGAGAAAGTTGGTCACCGCGTTGATGATCTCGTTTTGCGACGCCTTGAGGAGGCGTTCGGTGACGCCGCATTCGCGCAGGAAGTTGCCGAGCATCAGCATGGCGATCAGCGCGGAGGCCGCCGGCACGAGCAGGATGCAGAGCACGGTGACCAGCAGGGCGAACAGCATCTTCTCCAATCGGGAGACCGGGCGCAATGATTTCATGCGGATGAGGCGCTCCTGGGGGGTGGTGAGCGCCCGCATGATCGGCGGCTGGATCAGCGGCACGAGCGACATGTAGCTGTAGGCGGCGACCGCCACCGCCGAGAGCAGGTGCGGCGCCAGTTTGGTGCAGGTGAAGATGGAGGTGGGGCCGTCGGCGCCCCCGATGATGCCGATCGACGCCGCTTCGCCGTTGTTGAAACCCAGGAGGGAGGCGCCGAGGAAGGTCAGGCAGACGCCGAGCTGGGCGGCGCCGCCGAGCAACAGGGTGATCGGCCGGGCGATGAGCGGCCCGAAATCGGTGAGCGCGCCCACGCCCAGGAAGATGAGCGGCGGAAACAGCTCCCACTGGATGCCGCGGTAGAGGTAGTAATAGAGGCCGCCGGGTTCGTTGCTGTACAGTGTCAGCACCGGTTGGCCGGCCAGCACCGGCTGGCCCGGGGTCGCGTCCAGCGCGATGACGCGGCCGTGCGCGGCGGCGCGAATCTCCCGTTCCCCGGTCACGCGGGGATCGGTCGCCCGGAGGGTGGCCAGCAGATCCCCTTCATCCACGGTCTGGCCGACCTGCACCTGCCACCGCAGGACGGTGCCGTCGAACGGTGCGACCACCGGACCGGCGGGCTCGTTGACCACCCCGCGGGTCGGCAGGTTGGCAATCAGGGCTCCGAAGGCGATCGGCACGAGCAGCAGCGGTTCAAAGCCCTTGTAGACGGCCAGGTAGAGCAGGACCACCACCACCACCCACATCACCGCCATCTGCCAGGTTACGCCGGCAAACGCCGTGAGGCGGAAGAAATTGAGCAGGTTGTCGAGCATGCGGGATCCCCGGTCAGCGCACCTTGTGCGATTGGTAGATGGCCCGGCGGCCCTCGGCGGACCAGGCGTGCTGAACGTCGGTGTCGGGCCGCACGGCCACGACGCGGTGGGGTTGGCGGACGACGTGCGCCACGGCGGCGGCGATCGCGGCGACCACCCGCTCGTCGAGGGCGGCGGGGGCAGCCGTCGGGGCGGGCGCGGGGCGGCGGCCGGCCGCCTGCAGCATCCGGCCGAGCAGGGCGACGGCGGTGCAGATCATTCCCAGGGCCAGCAGCACGACGGCCATGCCGGCGAACTGGTAGCTCAGGTTCTCGAGAAACGGCGGGCGGCCGGCTGCCTCGGCGGCCAGGACCGGGGGGAGCGCGGAAGCCAGCGGGAGCGGAGCCATGGGACGAGGAGGGGTCGGCCGGCGTCAGGCAATGGACATCAGCAGCGCGCCCTCTTCGACCGCGTCGCCGGGATGGGCGTGCAGCGCGCTGACCCGCCCGGACCTGGGCGCGTAGATGTACGTGTTCATCTTCATCGCCTCCAGGGTCATGATTTGCTGACCTTGGGCGACCTGGTGGCCGGGCGGGGCGTCGACGGAGACGACCTTGCCCGCAAGCGGGCTGCGGACCTCGCCCGGAGCGGCTCCCGTCGTCGCGGCTCCGCGAGCGGGGACCGATGCGACCACCGGCGCCGCGAGCGGCACCGGCGCGGGCAGCGGGGCGGGCGGTGCCTCGGGGACGGTTTCTTCGTCGAGCATTTCGACCGTCACCTCGAACACCTTGCCATCGACCGTGACTCGCAGCTTTTTCATCGGGAGAAGCGGAAGTATTCGGTCATACAGTCACCATTCCAGGGCGATGGGAAGATTGCCTTTGACGGCGGTGCAGAAAGTAAGGCGTCGCGTTCCGTGGAAGAGAGTTGCTAATGTGGGGGGGTGGCGGAGGGTCACAGGGGAATGTTGCCGTGCTTCTTGGGCGGGCGGGTTTCGCGCTTGGAAAGGGTGTTGCGCAGCGCCATGGCCAGCACCCCCCGCGTCTGGGCCGGCTCGATGACATCGGTGATCATCGCCTTGCTCGCCGCCTCGTAGGGCGAGGCGAACTTCTGACGGTACTCCGCCGCCAGTTCTCCTGCGCGGGCCTTCGGGTCGCCGGCTTCCGCGATTTCGCGCTTGAAGAGGACCTTCACCGCCCCCTCGGCCCCCATCACAGCGATCTCGGCGGAAGGCCAGGCGTAGACCATGTCCGCGCCCATGTCGCGGCTGCACATCGCCAGGTAGGCGCCGCCGTAGGCCTTGCGCAGGATGATGGTGAGCTTGGGCACGGTGGACGCGGCATAGGCAAAGAGCATCTTGGCGCCGTGGCGGATGATGCCGCCGCGTTCCTGCGCGACGCCCGGCAGGAATCCCGGCACGTCCACCAGCGTCACGAGCGGAATGTTGAACACGTTGCAGAAGCGGATGAAGCGCGCGCCCTTGTCCGCCGCGTCAATGTCCAGCGCCCCGGCCTTCTGGACGGGATTGTTGGCGACAAACCCCGCCACGACGCCCTGGACCCGCCCGAACCCCACCACGAGATTGCCGGCAAAGTCGCGGTGTACCTCGACAAAATCGCCCTCGTCCACCAGGCGGGCGATCACCGCGTGCACGTCGAACGGCATCTTCGGATCCTCGGGGACGAGGTCGTTCATGGCCGCGTCGGGCGACATGTCCACGACTGGGGTGGGGCGGTGCGGCGGATCGACCACGTTGTTGGAAGGCAGAAACGAGAGGAGCTTGCGGACGATTTGCAGGGCATGCGCATCGTCTTCGGCGACGAAGTGCACGTTGCCGCTCACCACCGCATGGGCGGCGGCGCCGCCGATGTCGTCCATGGTGGTGTTCTGACCCGTGGCCGCCTTGATCACCTCGGGGCCGCAGATGAACATGTTGGCGTTCCGCCGGGTCATGACGATGAAGTCGGTGAGGGCCGGGGAATAGGCGGCGCCGCCGGCGCACGGGCCGGCAATGATGGAAATCTGCGGGACCAGGCCGGAGAGCTCGACGTTGCGGAAGAACACCTGGCCGTAGCCCGAGAGGGAATCGTCGCCCTCCTGGATGCGCGCGCCGCCCGAGTCGTTGATGCCGACGAGCGGAATGCCGGCCTTCTGCGCATAGTCCATGATGTCGCACACCTTCTTGGCGTGGATGCGCCCGAGGGCGCCGCCGCCGACCGTGAAATCCTGGCTGAAGGCGGCGACCGGCCGGCCGTCGACGTAGCCGACGCCGGTGACGACGCCGTCGCCGGGCATCAGCCGCTCCTCCAGACCGAAATGGTGGCAATCGTGCTGGGCGTGGAGGCCCCATTCCATGAAGGTATTCTCCTGGAAGAGGGTCGCGAGGCGGTCGCGGGCGGTCAGCAGACCCTTTTGCCGGCGGGCCGCCAGCTTCTCCTCGCCGCCGCCGGCGTACGCCGCGCGGCGTTTCTCATCGAGTTCGCTGAGCAAAGCAGTGGATATGGGCATGGTGAATTCTCCCCGGGACCGTTCGACGGAGGGCCGGATCGGTCGATTCCGGGCGGTGGGCCGGTTTCATGTCGGCCGGGATCCGCAGAGCTCGGTCAACACCCCGTGGGTGGACTTGGGGTGAAGAAAGGCGACGAGCTTGCCGGCCGCCCCGGGCTGGGGCGTCTCGTTGATGAGGCGGATGCCGGCGCGGGCGGCGCCGGCGAGTTGAGCGTTAATGTCGTCGGTGCGGTAGGCGACGTGGTGAATGCCTTCGCCGCGCTCGTTCAGGAACTTCGCAATCGGGCTGTCCGGCGAGGTCGGCTCCAGCAGCTCCAGGTGGACTCCGGCCACGTCAAAGAGGGCCACCCGCACTTTCTGCGAGGGCACTTCCTCGCGGCCTTCACAGCGCAATCCGAGCGCCCGCTCGTAGAGGCCGGTCGCTGCATCCAGCGACCGCACCGCGATGCCAATATGATCTATCTGAGTTATCATTCCTTATGGATTTACCTCTGGATGATCGGAGTATGCAGCAGCTCCAGAATTAGCTCTGCGCATATATTGGCAAAGAGGCATCATCGCTTGGTCTGTTGGCGGTTCTTCATTGCCAAGACAGAGGAGACGGCCTGATGGAGAGCGGGAAGACGCGGGGAACCGCGACGCATTCCACCCATGGGCATGACGAATCCGGATGCAGGAATCCCACCGAAGCACCCATCGCCGCCAGCGACTTATGCGGCGTGGCGGACGGCGGTGGAGCAGGAGCTCAAGGGCGGCACGATCGAGAGCCGCCTGGTGACCCCGACGCCGGAGGGCATTGCGGTGCAGCCGCTCTACCGGCCCGAAGACGCCGGGAATTGGGACCCGGAGGAGGTGCCCGGCCGGCCCCCGTTCCGCCGCGGCGGCGAAAGCCCGGGAGTGGACGGGCGCCGGTGGCGGGCGGAGGCGGAGCCGGAAAGCTACGAATTCTCGCCGCTGCCGCCGCTGGCGCTGGCCCTGGCGCGCCCGGAGCCGCGACGGCGGGCGACCCGGCCGGCGGCTCTCTGCCTGGCGGCGGATCCGATGGGCTGGCTCCTCCGCCACGGGGACCTGCCGATGCCGTGGACCTGCTGCCTCGACGACCTGGCGCAGGGTTTGAGGGAGGCGGAGAAGGCCGGCCTGCCCGGAGCGGTTGTCGCCGTGGATGCGCGGATCTTCCATGAAAGCGGCGCGAGCGCCGTGGAGGAACTGGGGCTGGCACTCGCCACGGGCGCGGAATATTGGCGCGGCTTGCTCAGCCGCGGCATCGCGCCCGCTGAACTCGCCGGGCGCGTGCGTCTCGCTTTTGCCGTGGGCGTCGATTTCTTCATGGAGATCGCCAAACTGCGCGCGGCGCGGGTGGCCTGGGCGAGGATGAGCCGCGCCTTCGGCGCGCCGGAGGCGGCCCAGCGGGCGATCGTCGCGGTGCAGACCGCGCGGTGGGACAAGACCGTCCACGATCCGGAGGTGAATCTGCTGCGGATCACGACCGAGGCGCTGGCCGCGGTGATCGCGGGCGCGGATGCCGTCGACATCCGGCCGTTCGACGAAGTCGCCGGGCGGCCCGCCGAACTGGCCGAACGAATGTCGCGGAACCTGCACGACCTGCTCGCCGACGAGTTTGCCTGCAGCCGCCAGTTCGATCCGGCGGGCGGCGCCTGGTACGTGGAGGCGGTCACCGACCAGCTGGCGCACCGGGCCTGGGCGCTCTTTCAGGACATCGAGCGGCGGGGCGGGATGGCGGCGGCGGTGGCGGCCGGGCATCCGCAGCAGTTGGTGGCGACAAAGTCCGCGGAGAAACAGGGATGGATCGACCTTCGCCGCCGTCCGATTCTCGGCACGACCGTGCAGCCGAATCTGCGCGAGGCGCCCGGCCGGCCGCGTCGCGCTCCGGCGACCGGCGCCGCGCGAGGGGCGGTGGCGCCGAAGTCGATCAAGAGTTTTGGCGCGCTGCTGGGCGCCGCCGCCAAACGCAGCACGCTGCCCGCCCTGCGCGTGGCCTGGGCGCAAAAGCGCAACCCGGGGCCGAAGGCGACCCCGCTCAAGCCGGTCCGCGCCGCCGAGGGCTTCGAGGCGGTCCGGCGGACCGGGGACGACTATCTCGCCCGCACCGGGCGCCGGGCGCGCGTGTTTTTGGCCCGGATGGGACCGGCCCGCCAGCACCGGCTCCGGGCCGAGTTTTCGCGGGGGTTCTTCGCGGCGGGAGGCTTCGAGGTCGACGACGGCCCGGGCCATGCCACGGCGGAGGAGGCCGCGGACGGGGCGGCGGCCTCGGGGGCGGCCGTCGCCGTGCTGTGCTCGACGGACGAGACGTATCCGCTGCTGGCGCCGGCGTTCGCCCGGCGGATCAAGGCGGCGAAGCCGTCGCTCGTCGTGGTGCTGGCCGGCGCCCCGGGCGCCCGGGAGCGGGAATTCCGCGCCGCCGGTTTCGACGAATTCATCCATCTGCGGGCCAACGTCCGGACGACGCTGGCCCGGTTGCAGGACCTGGCGGGCATGCGCGCATGAACCCTTTCC
>JBJKRD010000031.1:0-5863 GCA_046704925.1 Opitutaceae bacterium
TCACGCTCACAACGCTCTACCTGGCGCGAAGCCGCGAGGTCAGGGTCCGGCTGTTGTCCGGAGTTTCCTTGATCTTCGCCATGCCGCTCCTGCTCCTGCTGCCCGGCCACGGTCACGGCCTCTTCGGCGACTTCTCGATCGCCGTCGCGGGCATGTACCTGGGCGTCTATGCATTCATCGCGGTGCATCTGATCGACGTGTCCAGTGATTGGCGGGCGGCCGGGATGTTTCTGGCCGCGCCCGTCACCGGGCCGGCCGGGTTGTGTCTCGGGGCGCGACGGGCGGTGCTGGCGATCTGCGTGCCGCCCTTCGTCGCCTTTTACGGCGCCCTGGTCTGGGTGCTCAGCGGAAGCGCCTCGGCGCTGGCGCTCCTGCTTCCCGGGCTCATCGCCATGCCCCTCTTTGCGTTCATGCCCAGCCGCTCGCGCCGCGGGCTTCCCTTCTCGCGCCCGCCGGGCAGCGGGGGGACGACGTTCATGGGCACGGAGATTTCCCTCCTGGTGCTGGGAGCGGGCGCCTTCGCCGCCGTGGCCACGTTGTGCTACCGGACGCCGTTCTTCTGGCCCCTGCTGGGCGCCGAGGCGCTCGTCGGCGTCGCGACCTTTCTCCACTTCCTCCGCCAGTGGAGCCTGCTGCGGTGGGACACTCCGGTGACCTGACTGCCGGCGACGGGCGCAGGACGAGCCCGCACGGACGCCGCAGCCGCCACGACGTGCCTTCATCGCCCGCAGCTCTTTCGGCCCCGACCGCGTTTGCCCTGTCCAACGTCATTGCATATGCTTTCCGCGTGATCGCCAAGCCGACCCCGGCGCCTGCCGGAACTTCCCTCAACCGAACCCGTCCCCCGGCGGCCGACCGCGCCCGGGCCCGATCCAGCCTTCCCGCGGCGGCGCCCGGCCCGGCGGCCGCTTGCCGAAGCATCGTCGGTCTGCTCGGAATCGCCCTGTTCGCCGGAAGCGTCGTGGTCGCGGCACCCCCGAGCCCCGACCACGGGCCGGCCAAGGTGCGGACAGCAGCCCCGGCGTCTGCCGGTGACAAAGCCGCGGCCGCCAGCGAATCCGGAAAGCCGATTCCCAAGGAGGAATCCTCCGTCACGCATCACGAGGTGAAGATCGGCGGCCAGGAAATCCCCTACACCGCCACCGCGGGCAATCTGCTGATTCGCGACGGCGACGACCCGGTGGCGTCGATGTTCTACGTCGCCTACAACCGCGACGGCGTGACGGATCCGGAGCATCGTCCGGTGACCTTTCTCTACAACGGCGGGCCGGGTTCCTCGTCCCTCTGGCTCGACCTGGGCTCATTTGGTCCCCGCATCGTCGAAACGGCCAACGGCAAACCGACCGGGCCGCCGCCCTTTCACGTCGTCAACAACGACGACAGCCTGCTGGATCGCACCGACCTCGTCTTCATCGACGCGGTCAGCACGGGGTTCTCCCGGATCGTCGGAAAGGGCAAACCCAAGGAATTTTGGAGCGTGGACGGGGATGTGAAGGCCTTTGCCAAATTCATCACCCGCTACGTCACGCTCAATCACCGGTGGAACTCGCCCAAGTTTCTCTTCGGCGAATCGTACGGCACGACCCGTTCGGCCGCGCTCGTTTACTACCTCCAGGAGCAAGGCATGAGCTTCAACGGCGTCGTGCTGCTCTCCTCGGTCCTGAATTACGCGACCTGGCACGCGCCGGGATTGGACGAGCCGTTCGTGAATTCGCTGCCGACCTATGCCGCCATCGCGTGGTTCCATGACAAGCTCCCCCGCAAGCCGGCCGATCTGGGGGCGTTTCTCCAGCAGGCGCGTGACTTCGCCTCTGGCGAATACGCGCAGGCCCTGGCCAAGGGGCAGACGCTGCCGGCCGCCCAGGAAGACGCCGTGGCCGCCAAGCTTCACGCTTTCACCGGCTTGAGCGTGTCATACCTGAAGGAGGCGAATCTCCGCGTCGGCCGCAGCCGGTTTCGCAAGGAGTTGCTCCGCGACGATCGCCGCACCGTGGGACGCTACGACGCCCGTTTTGAAGGCATTGATTTCGACGCCGCGGGCGAATCGCCGACCTACGACGCCTCCTTCACCGCCATCAGCGGCGCCTTCACCGCTGCGTTCAACAGCTACCTGGCCGACGCGCTGAAATACCGCAGCGATACGCCCTACCAGGTGTTCAGCAGCGAGATCACGCTGACGAAATGGAACTTTGCCAACACGCTGCCGGATTACCTGCACCGGGAGAAAGCCCCGGAAGCATATGTCGTGGCCGATCTGGGCCAGGCCATGCGCGAGAACCCGCACCTCAGGGTTTTCTCCGCCAACGGCTATTTCGACCTCGCCACGCCATTCTTCGGCACCGAACGCGACCTCGACAGCATGGAACTGGATCCGAGTCTGCGGGGCAATCTGACGATCCGGTACTATCGGTCCGGGCATATGGTCTATCTAAACCCCGAGGCGCGGAAGGAGTTTCGCGCCGACCTGGGGAAGTTCTACGACCAGGCCGCCAGCCCGTAGGCGGGCCGTCGCCGGCCCGCTGAGCGTGGTGCCTCAGTTCCCCGGCGCGTAGATTGGCGTCTGCCCGGGCGCGGCCGACGCCGGCGGCGGCACGGGAGCCCCAACGCGTTTGATCAGCAGATTGTCGAAATACGGCGTGCTGAGCTTCTTCCCCTGTCCGCCCGCCATCAGGCCGGCCATGCCCGAGGGGTACAACGTGTCGCTGACCTCGAGGACCGCCTGGCCATCGACCAATCCCGCGATGCCGGAGCCGGCGAAGCGAAGCTTCAGGTTATGCCACTGGCCGGGGCCGACGTTCGGAAGCTGGACCTCGCCGAGCAGCTTTTCTCCGCCGCTGTGGTCATCCGAGGCAGCCTTGGAATTGTCTTTTTCGCCGCGGACCACCACGAGGCGGCACCGGCCGTCGTCCCCGAGTTGCAGGAGATAGCCCTTGGGGGCGCAGCCGTAACCCGTACCGACGTTGTTGACCCGGCCCATGACGCCGGCGGAGTCTCCCGGGTTCAGCCACACATCGGCGCTGACTTCGTAGTCCCGCCACTGTTCGTCGCCCAGGATGGTGTAGGGTTGCCACTCCGGCGCCCAGGAAAGCGGCGGCGCCGGCACGGTCTGGCGCAGGCACCGGCCCCGCCGGTCCGGGCGCTCGGCAATTTCGAAGATCCCCGCGATGTCGGCGGTGTAGCGCGGCAGGTAGCCCCAGTCGCGCGGCGAGGAATACTCGTCGAACGTCTCGTAATAGGGGAACGGAAACGGCTTCGCGGCGGGGATCCCGGCAAACGAGCCCTTCCGCTGGCCGCGGGTTGTGGAGAGCGAATAGATGGCGTCGGGCTGCAGGGTAATCGTGAAGGCGCCGTCGACCGGCTTGATCCCGGCCTGCCGCACGAACTGCTCCTTCGCGTCGCTGAACCAGACACAAAGCTCAGACGTGGAGAGGCCGCCCCCGACCCGGAACCGCACTTGCTGCGGCCCCTTGGCCTCCTTGGTCTCGAGGATGATGCTGTAATCGCCGCCCGGAGATTTCAGCGTCACCAGGCTCCCGCCCCGGTCCAGTTCGCCACAACCGCCGTTGAGGTATTCCCAGCCGGCCTGCGTGAACTGTCCATAGTGCGCGTAGCCCCACAACGCCTCGCGAACCTGGTAATGGCCGCTCCAGGGCGAGTTGGCGATCAGCATGGCCGGGTCGTGGGCATAGGGTTCGACCGGGTAAAGCCCGGCGACGTCGTACCAGTTCACGATCATGGTGGCGCCGCTGCGGATGTAGTTCTCATTGAAGGCCCGGACGATGCTGATCGCGCAGTCGAAACCCTTTCGATAGATGTGCTCCTCGGTGTTCCAGATGGATTTGTGCATCCGGGCCGCCATCGCCTGCACGTCCGCCGGGGCCGGGATTTCCGTGAACGTGTGGGCGCTGATGATGTCGATGGCATCGCGCAGCTTCGCGTCGGCGCGCATGTCGTTGACGAAATCCAGCTTCTGCTCGCCCCAGTTGTCGAAGGCATGGATCCGGACCCGCGAAAAACCGTTGGCGTCCAGGGCCGCCCGCAGCATTTCCACAAACGGATAGCTGACGCCCCGTTCGTTGCGGCACCCGATCGCATTCATCTCCAGCCCGTAGACCTTGCGGAGCCCCTGCAGCCATTTCACGTAGTAGTCCGCCGCATCCTGCGACCAGAACTCGCCGTGACCGATCCAGCCGGGGGCGCTCCAGGCGGTGCCGTCGAGCATGAGGCCGGGATTGCGTCGCCTGGCCTCCCGCAGGATCCACCACGTGTAGCCGCGGGTGTAGTTGAGATCGTCCCGCGTATGCATGTGGCTGGGCATCGAGCCCTGCGTCGAATTGCCGTCGCCGGGGATCTCCACATACAGCGCGCTGACCGACGCACCAAACTTGGGTTTGAGGACGAGGTCCAGAATCTGGCGGCGCTGGGGCTCGGGGTAGTCTTTCAACAACACCGATGTGGCGCCGCCGCCATTGACCGCGCCAATGCCGTCAAAACGCCGGCCGCCGGCGTGGCCGTCGAGCACGACCGCTTGGACGGCATCCCCGGTCGCGGTATTCCGGTCGACCGGGCCCGGTACGGGTCCCGCGACCAGCGCGCCGATCGCCAGCAGGCACAACGGAATCGTCCGGACGATGATCGCCAGCAAGGGCTCCGGGCCCACGACAAGATGGTCGGCGGTGACGTCCCGGACAGAACCACCTCGTCCAAGTCGCGCCCTGAACTGCAGCGCCGCAATCGGCCGGTAACAGACAACGGGGGAAACGCGGGTTTTCATTTCGCAGCGGAGGTTGGCGGGTACCGCCAATCGGCCGGAGGCAACAGCTCCAGTTGATCGGACCAGGGTCCGTGGAACAAGGCTGGACCGGACAGGAGGGCGTCGTCAATGGAGTGCTGCCCGTGCCCTTCCAATCGCAGCGTCAGGGTGACGGCCCGGACGGAGCGAATCGGCCTTGATCCGGGAACCTCTCCACCTTCGGATCGCAGATAGCCACAGGCTGTGGCGATCGTTTGCGTTGTTGACCACCGCCGGTGATGGTTGGTCCCCTGCTTTCGCCGCGTTCCCCTTTTCGCTCTCATGACAAGGCATCTGACGTTCCTCCTCGTCCTGCTGGCCCCCGCCCTGCGCTCGGCTCCGGTCGACACCGGGGGCCGCCTGGCCCCACCCACCAGCCTGTTCAACGGCCACGACCTCGGCGGCTGGCAGGTCGTCGTCGATCCAAAGCACCCGCAGGCTGATCCGTGGTCGGCGCAGGCGGGCATCATTGTGTGCGCGGGCAACCCGCACGGCTACCTGCGCACGACGGCGACGTTCGAGAATTTCCGTCTCCGGCTGCAATGGCGATGGCCGCACGGCCCGGGCAACAGCGGGGTGTTCGTGCTGGGGTCGGGACCGGACAAAGTCTGGCCGCAATGCTACGAAGTGCAGCTCCAGGCCGGCCGGGCCGGCGAACTCCGCGCCAATGGCGGCGCGCGCTTCCAGCCCGATGGCTCTCCCACCGACCGGGTCCACCCGCGCCAGGCGGCCGACTCCGAGCGCCCGGCCGGCGAATGGAATGACCTCGAGGTGATATGCCGGGATCGCTCGCTCCGGGTGTCGGTCAACGGCGTCCTGCAGAATCAACTGGACGGCGCGGCGCTCGGCTCGGGCTGGATCGCCCTGCAAAGCGAGGGCGCCCCGGTCGAATTCCGGGCCATCACCCTGGAAGACCTCGACGCGCAAACCGCGGCGCCCGCGGCCCCGGACGCCGCGGTCGCGCCTTTGCGCATGGTCATCGTCGGCGACTCGACGGTGTGCAATTATCCGGAAGCGGACGTGCGCCGCGGCTGGGGCATGTTCATCCAAGGCTACTTTGACCCGGGCCGT